>JALGZO010000590.1 GCA_025774865.1 bacterium
ATCTGGCCGGAGCGATGGTCGACGAGGACGACCCGGCGCCGCCGACGAAGAGTCGCACGGGTTCCGGCGCTCTCAAGTACTTCCTTCCGTTTCCCGTGATCGTCGTCGCGGTCTTCGCGTATCTGCGGTGGGCTCCGCCGGACCGAGCGGCGGAGCGCGCGACCGACGCGGACGATCTGCCGCTTCTCGTACGGACGCTGACCGAGGAGCGGGCCGGCCTGCGGCGCGAGCGCGACGAGCTGCGATTCGTGCAACGACGCCTCGAGCTCGAGCGACGCGAGATCGAGGATCAGCGTCGCGAAGTCGAGGCTCTGCTCGCCCGCATGCAAGGAAGCGTTCAGGGCCTGGAAGAGGAACGGGACCGCACGCTCGCCCAGGTCGCCCGGGTTTACGACACGATGGAGCCTCGCGCCGCGGCCAGGATTCTGACCGGAGTCGACGCCGCGACGTCGACCGAGATCGTGCGGCGGATGAGGGAGAGGCCGGCGGCCGAGGTCATGGCCGCCCTCGACCCGACCTTGGCGCGATGCATCAGCAATCGGCTCGTGGGGCCATGACCCCGGCGAAGCTTTCGGAAACCGCCGGTTGCCCTGGATGAGATAGCACGCATCGCGATCGAGTATCGCGAGGGAGGCAGACTTGGACCTCGGAACGATCGTCGGCGTCCTGATCGGAATGGGCCTCGTCTTCGCCGCCATCTTCCTCGGCGGGGGACTGGCCATCTTCTTGAACGGGCCCTCCCTGCTCATCGTGCTCGGTGGTGTGTGCGCCGCCGTCTTGATGTCCTTTCCGCTCGGCGTCGTCAAATCCGTTCCCGGGGTCGTGCTGAAGACGTTTCTGCACAAGGCGCCCACTCACGAGGAAATCCTCTCCCTGATCGTTCGCTACGCGGAAGTCGCACGGCGCGACGGCATGCTGGCGCTCGACGAGGAGGCGGAGCGTGCACCCGATGAGTTCCTCCGCAAGGCGTTGCGGCTCGCCGTCGACGGAACCGACGCCGCCCTCATCGGAATGATCCTCCGGCTCGAGCTGAACTCCCTGGAAGACCGGCATACCACCGGGCAGAGTGTGTTGCGCGCGGCGGGAGGCTACGCGCCGGCGTTCGGGATGATCGGGACGCTGATCGGACTCGTCCAGATGCTGCAGGTGCTCGACCAGCCCGGCCGCATCGGTCACGGGATGGCCGTCGCTCTCGTCACTTCGTTCTGGGGCGCTTTCCTCGCGAACACGTTGTTTCTGCCTCTCGCGGGCAAGTTGCGGAACCGCTCCCGGGAGGAACGCTCGGTCCGGCGCCTCGTCATCGAGGGGATCACAGCGATCCAAGCGGGGGACAGTCCCCGCATCGTGAGGGAGAAGCTCGACACGTTCCTGTCTCCGGGAACGCGCGGCACCCTGGCGACGGCGAAGAGCTGACGGGGCGCGGCGATGACGCTCCACGAAGAAGACGTCCACGACGACGATGTCAAGGGACACGCCCCCTGGCTCGTGACCTGGGCGGACATGATGGCGGTGCTGCTGACGTTCTTCATCGTGCTGCAGGCGTTTTCGACCGTCTCCGAGCGGAAGTTCCAAGAGGCCATGAGTTCGATCCAGCGCGCGTTCGACATCCGGCTCCCGATTCGTCCGCCGGATGTCGTTCGAGTGTTCACTCCGGATCGGAGCGCGATCGATCTCGAGACTCGAATCACGGAGGCGCACCTGGACGGCGTGTCGGTGCAGGACTGGGGCGATCGCATCGTTCTCACCGTAGACACCAGGTTTCTGTTCGACCGGGGCCAGGCCGACCTCACCGAGTCGGGGCGCGCGATGCTCGACGGGCTGGCGGCCGCGCTCGCGGATTCGGAAGGCCTGATCCGGATCGAAGGGCACACCTGTGACCTGCCCGTCGCACCGCAGAGTCGGTGGCGGAGCAACTGGTGGCTGTCGACGGCTCGGGCGCTGACGGTGCTCGAGAGCCTCGAGGGCCGAGGCCTGTCCGGCAACCGCCTGTCGGCCACGGGTTACGGGGAGCACGTTCCGATCGCCCCGAACGACGGGGAAGTCAATCGGGCGCGCAATCGCCGCGTCGAGTTCGTCATTGAGAAACCACGGCCCCGGGCCGATTGATCGAGGAGGACCATTCCACGCTGATGAGGAACTCGATCGGTGAGAACGATGGTGAAGCTCGGCCTGGCGGTTGCGGCGCAGATCGCTCTGGCGTTCGCGCTCGTGCAATGGCTCGGTCGGCCTTGGCTCGCCGACCGCCCGATGCCCTGGGAGCGGGACCGTGCGGCGGCGGCGGAGGAGACGCGCAAGCTCGGGCCGCTGCTCACGATGGACGAGATTCTGGTGAACGTCGCGGAGACGCAGGGCCGCCGCTTCTTCCGGACCTCGCTGGCCCTGGAAGCGGACGACGACACCGCCAAGCGCCGGGTGGTCGATCGCATGCCGGTGCTGCGTGGCAAGGTGATCGATCTTCTCTCGAGGAAGCGCATGGATCAGCTCGTCCAACCGACCGCACGCGATACGCTGCGGTTGGAGCTTCTCACGACGTTGAACGCCGAGATGGGGACGGGGCAATTGCGAGACGTCCACTTCACGGAGTTCCTCGTTCAATGACGAGCGACTCATGACCGCACGGACCTGCGATCCTGCCGCGTTACCGACGCTCAAGCGCCGCCGAACCCGCCGGGCGGCGCTCCTCGCGCTCGACGACTTCGGTGAGACCGATCTTCACCTGGAGGTCCCTCTCGGATCGCTCGAGCTCGACGTGCGCGAGCTCCTCGAGCTGCGCGTCGGCTCCCTGCTTCAGCTCGATCGTCTCACGGGGGACTTCCTCGACGTCACCGTGAATGGCACGCTGATTGCGAGAGGTGAGGTTCGGATGCACGGCGAGAAGTTCGCGGTCCGGCTCACCGAGATCCTGGGAACCGCGACGCCCGATGCATCCGGGGAGGAACCCCGAGATGAGAAGCGGACGACCCCGGACTGAGCTCGCCTGTCTCGCATTCACCCTCGTTCCCGCGGCGGCCCTCGCGGCCGACGGCGACGCGGTGCCCGGCCTCGGCGAGATGGCGCTCCGGGCCGGGCTCTCGCTCGCGGCCGTCCTGGCGCTCATCGTGGCTCTCGCGGTGCTCGTACGCCGGCTCCGGACGCCGAGGGCGGCCGCCTCCAGCTCCCGTCGCGTCGTCCCGCTCGATCGGCTCGATCTCGGATCCCGGCGCGAGATCCGGCTCCTACGCGTCGAAGATCGGCTCGTACTCCTGGGCGTCACCGGGGACCGGATCGCGCTCCTGTCGGACCTCCCGGCCGGCGCTGAGGACGTCCGCGGCGAGGGCTCGGACCCGGGCGGTCTTCGCCTGCTGTCAAAACTGACCAATTCTTCCTGACCAGTTCTCGGCCACTGGCTTCTTTCTGACCACCGGCGCGGTTCGGATTCCGTGCGCCGAAAGGACCGGTTCGCGCGAAACGCTTGGGAGCCAGTCACATCCGTCAGTTTCTCGGGGGAGCGCCGCGTGGCACTTCCCTTGCGTTACGCCAGGGCTCGCCGCGAAGTGGCGGGAGGGGGGGAAGGCCGTGACGTTCGGGTCGAGATCGGGAACGTGCATCTGGGGGGCAGTCGTGGCCCTGGCGGCGTTCTCAGCCGCACCCGCATGCGGCCAGACCCCCGTGGCCTTCCCGACGGTGTCGCTCGGGGTCGAGGATGCGACCGAGCCGTCCAAGGTCGCGCTCACGCTCCAGATCCTGGCCTTCATGACGGTCCTGTCGCTCGCGCCCGCCATTCTCATTCTCACGACCTCGTTCACGCGCATCGCGGTCGTTCTGTCGTTCCTCCGGACTGCCCTCGGCGCGCAGCAGCTCCCGCCGAACCAGGTACTGATGGGGCTCGCCCTGTTCCTGACGTTCTTCGTCATGGCCCCGACCTGGTCCGAGATCAATGCGCGCTCGCTGCAGCCGTATCTCGCCGGCGAAGTGCCTCCGCAGGCGGCGTTCGACCGGGCGGCGGGCACCATGAAGGAGTTCATGCTGAGGAACACGCGCTCCGAGGACATCGGGCTCTTCGTCGAGCTGCGCGGCGCCGACGTTCCCGACGGCCCGGAGGAACTCGGGTTGGAAGTGATCGTGCCGTCGTTCGTCATCTCCGAGCTTCGGACCGCTTTTCAAATGGGCTTCGTTCTGTACATCCCGTTCCTCGTGATCGACATGGTCGTCGCGTCCGTGCTCATGTCGATGGGGATGCTGATGCTTCCGCCGGTCCTGATCTCTCTTCCGTTCAAGATCCTGCTCTTCGTCTTGGTGGACGGCTGGCACCTCGTCGTGAGGTCGCTCGCCGGAAGCTTCGCCTGAGGTCGCCATGTCGCCGGAATCTGCTGTGGACATCTTCACACAAGCGCTGACGACGGCGCTGCTCATCGCGTCCCCGATGCTGGGAGTCGGACTCGTCGTGGGGCTCCTGATCGGCGTCCTGCAGGCCGTCACGCAGGTGCACGAGATGACGCTCACCTTCGTGCCGAAGATGATCGGCGTCGTGGTGGTGCTGCTCGTGGCGCTCCCCTGGATGCTCCAGCTCATGCTCGGATACACCACGTCGCTCTTCCAGAGCATCGCGGGGTTGGGGTGAGGCTTCCGTGAGCATCCAATTCGATCTCGATCGCGCCTTTCTCTTCGCGCTTCTGCTCGCGCGCGCCGGCGGCCTCGTCGTCGCGGCGCCGCTTTGGGGAGACCGGGCCGTTCCGCGCAAGGTGCGTGTCTTCTTCGCCGGAGCGCTCGCTCTCCTCATGCTCGCGCTCGAACCCGCGGCGCCCGCGCGGCCGGAGAGCGTGCCCGGCCTCGCGCTTCTGGCCGGCGCGGAACTCTCGGTGGGGCTCGCCATGGGCTTCGTCGCTCGGCTCGTCGTGCTCGCGTTCGAGATGGCCGGCCGAATCGTCGCGATCCAAATGGGTCTCGGAGCCGCCGTGCTTTTCGACCCGGGGCAGGCGCGGCCCTCCAACGTGCTCGGGCGGTGGATGTGGATCGTCGGGATGACGTTCTTCCTCGGCCTCGGCGGTCACCACCACTTGCTGCGAGCAGTCGCCGGCAGCCTCGACACGCTTCCGCTGGGGCGGGGCCTCCTCGGCGACGGCGTCATCCACGCGATCGTCGGGATCACGGGCGAGAGTCTCGTGAGCGCGCTGCAGATCGCCGCGCCGGCGATCGGAGTACTGCTGCTCACGTCGCTCGGACTCGGCCTCCTCGCGAGAACCGTCCCGACGATGAACGTGTTCATGGTCGGCCTCCCTCTGAAGATCGCCGCCGGGCTGATCACGATCGCTCTCACGCTTCCATACGCACTCGCCGTGGCCCGCAGCGAAGTCGGAAACCTCGTGGACCGTCTCGCGACCCTCGTGGTCGCGGCCTAGGAGGACGGAGTGACGGAGAATCCGGCGGGGCAGGAGAGAACGGAAGCCGCGACCGCACGTCGCCGGCGCTCGGCGCGCGAACGGGGAGATATCGCTCGTTCGGTCGAGGTCGGCTCGGTCGCGGTTCTCGCGGGCGCGCTCGTCGGGTTCGCCGTGTTCGGATCCGACATGGTGCGCGCGATCGTCGAGGTCTTCCGGACTCACTTCGCCGAGCTTTCGGCCGCCGAGGTCACCCGCGGCACGGCGGTGCCCTACGCGAGGCGAATCGCTGCGTCGCTCGCGGCGGTTCTTCTCCCGTGGTCGGCGACGGTTCTCCTCGTGGGAGCCGGCGCGGGCCTCGCTCAGACCGGCGCCGTATTCACCTGGAAGCCGGTCGGGCCGCAGCTTCGCCGCGTCTCTCCGGCGGCCGGGCTCCGGAGAATCTTCTCCCGTCGGAGCGCCGGAGAGCTCGGAAAGTCGCTTCTCAAACTGACGATCGTCGGCGGCCTCGTCTCCTGGACGCTCTGGGGCCGCGTCGAGTCGTTGCTGCCGCTCGCCGTGACCGGACTCGGGGCCGGCTCCCGCACGATCGTCGTCGCCATGCTGGAGGTTGCGGCGGTGGGGACGCTTGCACTGGGAGCCGTGGCGATCCTCGACTTCGGCCTCCAGCGGTGGCATTGGGACAAGCGAATCAAGATGACCCGGCAGGAGGCGAAAGACGACCGCCGGCAGAGCGAAGGAGATCCGCTCGCGAAGAGCAGAGTGCAGACCCGCCGCCAGGAGATGGCGCGGCGGGGGAGCGCGCAGAACGTCGCGACGGCCGATGTCGTGGTCGTCGATCCGACGCATGTCGCCGTCGCGCTCGCGTACGACCCGGGTCGAATGCCTGCGCCACGCGTGGTCGCTCGCGGCGCGCGCCTTCTCGCCAGGCAGATCCACGCCGTGGCGACGGAAGCCGGCGTTCCAATCGTCGAGGACTCGCGGCTCGCGCGTGCTCTCTACCGAGATGCCGGCGCCGAGATCCCGACTTCTCAGTACGCGTCGATCGCCGAGCTACTGGCCGGCGTGTTTCACGCGCGTGAGACCCCCATCGCGGCAGGTGTGCGTTGAACGGATCCCTCTCGAGTTCGCGGAACGGCACGGTCGTCCTCGCGGGCGGGCTGTTCCTCGCGCTCGCGGTGATGATCGTACCCGTGCCGACGGGGCTCCTCGATCTCTCGCTCACGTTCAACATCGCCTTCGCGCTGACCATACTGCTTGTCACGCTCTATACGAGGGAGCCACTGGACCTGTCGGTGTTTCCGAGTCTGCTCCTTCTGACGACCCTCCTCCGCCTCGCGCTGAACGTCGCTTCGACGCGGCTCATCCTCTCCGACGGGTACGCCGGAAAGGTGATCGCGAGCTTCGGCCAGTTCGTCGTGTCGGGCAATCCGATCATCGGACTCGTCATCTTCTTCATATTGATCGTCATCCAGTTCGTGGTGATCACGAGGGGGGCCGGGCGCGTGGCCGAAGTGAGCGCGCGGTTCACCCTCGACGCGCTTCCGGGCAAGCAGATGGGGATCGACGCCGATCTGAACGCCGGCCTCATCGACGAAACGGAGGCTCGCCGACGGCGCGATCTGGTCACGCGCGAAGCCGACTTCTACGGGTCGATGGACGGCGCCTCGAAGTTCGTTCGCGGCGACGCGGTCGCAGGTGTCGTCATCACGCTCATCAACATCTCGGGCGGCTTCGCCATCGGCGTGGCGCAGCGGGGCCTCTCGTTCGGTGAAGCCCTCCACACGTATACGCTGCTCACCGTCGGCGACGGCCTCGTGACGCAGATTCCCGCGCTCGTCATCTCGGTCGCAGCTGGAATCCTCGTCACGCGCGCCGTCGGCGCCCACGACTTCGCCCGTGATCTCTTCGGACAGGTGTTCCTGCACCCACCGGCGATTCTCGTGACGTCCGGAATGCTCGCGGTTCTCGGCATCGTGCCGGGATTGCCGACGGTGCCGTTTCTCGTCCTCGCGGCGCTCGCGGCGGGACTCGGCGTGACGACCGCGCGCCGCGTCGCGCGTCGGGAACGCGTACGCGTTGCGGCCGACGCCTCGACGCCGGAGCCGGCGAGCCGCTTGCCGGTCGACGATCTTCTCGTGGTCGACCTGCTCGAGATCGAAATCGGTGACGAGCTCGTTTCTCTCGTGGAATCGAGTGGTGACCTTCTCGAGCACGTTCCGAGAATCCGACGCCGGGTGGCGTCTGAGCTCGGCTTCATCTTGCCGCCGGTCCGGATCCGCGACCATCGACGGCTCCCGCCGAACGAGTACCGCATCCTCGTGAAGGGCGTTCCGGTCGGCCGTGGGGAGATCCACCTGGATCGACTGCTCGCGATGAACCCGGGCCACGCGTCAGGCGAGCTTCGCGGCATCGAAGTGCGAGAGCCCACGTTCGGAGCGCCCGCCGTATGGATCGACCCGGCGACCCGCGACGATGCGTCGGCCTCGGAGTGGACGATCGTCGAGCCCGCCGCCGTCGTCGCCACGCACCTCTCGGAAATCGTGACGGCCGAGGCGCCCGAGCTTCTCGGACGACAGGAAACGAAGGATCTGCTGGACGGTGTGAAGGGACGAGCTTCCGCCGTCGTCGAAGAGCTCATCCCGGGGCTATTGACCCTGGGGGAAGTGCAGAAGGTCCTCGCGGGACTCCTGCGGGAGCGCGTCTCGATCCGAGATCTCGTCACGATCCTGGAGACGTTGGCGGATCACGCCCGCACCGACCGCGAGGTGGACCATCTCGTCGAGCTCTGCCGTGCCGCTCTCGGGCGCGCTATCTGCGACTCGCATCGCAATCCGGACGGCACGCTCGCGGCGGTTACGCTCTCGGCGAGCGTCGAGAGCCTACTTGGCGACTCCATCGACTCGCCGGCGGGCCCGCCCGCCCTCTCGCCCGAGGTGAGTCGATCCCTGGTCGGAGCGATTCACTCGCTCATCGAGCGGGCCGTGGCCGGCGGCAGCCGGCCGGTCATTCTGACCTCCGGCCGGCTCCGCAACGCCCTGCGGCGTCTGATCGAGCCGCTACTTCCGCACGTGGCCGTGCTCTCGCTTTCGGAGATCGCGGCCGGAACCCAGGTGACCTCCCTCGGAATGGTGAGACTGGACGATGAATGACGAGATTCGGTACCGGGGCCGTACCCCCGGCGAAGCGATGAGAAAAGCGAGGGCCGACCTCGGCGAGAACGCCCGACTCGTGGACTCGCGTCGCGTGCCCGTGCGCGGGCAGACGCCTGTGTACGAAGTTCGCGTCCTCCCGCCCGGTGTCCACGACGAGTCGATGACGCCGGTGATCCCGGCTGTCGCCGAAGCGCCCAGCGTCGAGCCGGCGCCGCTGCCCCCCAAACCGGTGGAAGCTAGGGCGGCGAAGCGTTGGATCGAGGTCCTGCAGCAGCGCGGGGCGGGGGAGGAGGTCGCCCAGGAGATCGTCGCGGCCGCCGGGTGCGACGCCTCGGGTCGCGATGCGTGGTTCAAAGCACTCCGGACGGTCATCGAGGACCGATTCGGCGAATCGCACCCGGAGAATCCCCCGGGCGAGCGTTCGACCGTGTTCGTGGGTCCCACGGGTGCGGGCAAGACGACCGTGGCCTCCCGGGTCGCGTCGGAGCTCGCGCGACGAGGCGATGCCCCGATCCTGGTCTCCGCCGACGGAGAGAGCATCGCGGGCGAGGACACACTCCAGGCGGTCGGGGAAGCGCTCGAGCTCCGCGTGGAGACCGCGTTCCTCGACGGACAGGTGCAGGCCCTCGTCGAGGAGCTCGGCGCCGAGGAGACCTACCTGGTCGATACGCCCGGTCGTGCTCCGTTCGACGAAGACGGACTCGTGAGCGTGAGGAGGCTCGTACGTTCGCTGCCGGACCCGGAGGTGCTGCTCGTCATGCCCGCAACGACCGACATGGACGAAGCGCGCCTTCTCGTGCGCGGATACTCGATGGTCGGCGTGGACCGTGTCGTGCTGACGAAGCTCGACGAGCTCTGCCGCCCCGGTCGGATCCTCGATCTGGCCATCGCCGTGGACAAACCGATCGCGCTTGTCACGTTCGGCCGAGGCGTGCACGGCACGAGTTCCGCCCCAACGGACGTGCGCATCGTGTCGCGCATCCTCGGACCGTCGTTCTCGGTCAGCTGATGCGCAACACCACCAACGAACGCAACAAATTGCAAAGCCGACGCATTGGCTTCGCATGCAATCGAGGCGCCAGGAGCGCTCGTGGGCGCCTATGTGACCGCTTTGACGGGTACCACGTAAGAAACTCGCTGAGGGTCTTGCTAACGAGAGTAAGAATCACGTTCTTGCTCGTGTCGGAACCTCTGATGCTCGTGTCGGTCTCAATAATCCGAGCTCTTTGCTCGCTGATAACAGATCCGGACCCGCGAGCTCTCGCCGACTACCGATCGGGAACCGCGTACACCTGGAAGCACACTGGATAACCGAATCCCCCGAAACGACGGAAAAAGGTGTGTTCATGACGAAGACGACCGATAGCGTCGAGAAGCTGTGGCAGGACTACCGGAAGACTCGTTCGCCCGAGATCCGCGAGAAGCTGGTCCTCAGGTACGTCTCTCTCGTGAAGTACGTGGCGGGTCGGCTGGCCATCGGATTGCCCCCGTCGGTGCAGGCGGACGATCTGATCAGTTCCGGGATCCTCGGGTTGATGGACGCCATCGACAAATACGATCTCGAGCGCGATACGCGTTTCGAGACGTACGCCGTCACGAGAATCCGCGGCGCCATCCTCGACGAGCTGCGAGCCCTCGACTGGATCCCGAGGTCGACCCGGCAGAAGGCCCGACGCTTGGAGAGCGTATACGTCCAACTCGAGAATGCTCTCGGTCGGGCGGCGACGACGGAAGAAGTCGCGAAACACATGAAGCTCTCGACCACGGCGCTGTACGGGATCCTGGATGAGGTTCGCTCGACGAATCTCGTGTCCCTCGACGAATACGTGCAGGGAAAGGACGGCGACGGTCAGACGCGGCTCGTCGACGCCGTCGAGGATCGCGTCAGCCTCGATCCCTCCGATCGCATCGACATCGAGGACCTCAAGGAAGTGATGAACGGCGCCATCCTCCGGCTTCCGCCGAGAGAGCGCCTCGTCATCGCGCTCTACTACTACGAGGAGCTGACTCTGAAGGAAATCGGCTCGATCTTGAACGTTTCGGAGTCGCGCATCTCGCAGATCCACACGAAGGCGATCCTGCGGCTTCGCGGCAAGCTGCGGAGCCAGATGCGGTCGCTCATCTCGAGTCTCATGGGACCGGGCATCCCGCAGGAGTTCTCGAGCGCCGAGACGAAGGGTGCGCGGGCGGTCATCGGAGATATCTCGAAGATCTTGTCCGAGTAGGCCCCACGGCTCGGCGCCGACGAGGAGGGCAGACGCGATGATGGACGGCTCGGATCTCTCCGGATCCATTCGGGCGCCGCATTCGACGGGGCGGGTACCGCCCACGCAAGGTCGGCGAAGAAACCTCAGCCGGAGTCGATTCCCGCTCCAAATCGCTCAGGAAAGTACCGAAGAACCGGAGAAGCAGGCCCAGCCGGCGGACTCCGGAAGGCTGGACGTCACGGAGGAGCGGGGAGGAAGAATCGATGTTCGCATCTAAGTGGGCTCGGCTTTCGTCTGCGGGGCTCGGCGTTCTTCTGCTGGCCGTTCCCGCCACGGCCACCGATCCGAACCGCCTGCAGCTTCTGGCCGCGGAGGCGGCGGATCTCGCGTACGGCTCCTCGGGGACGGGGGGGCCGCCTGGGTGGGTGTGGATGCTCGCCATCGTCGGCACGCTCTTCTCCGCGTTCGGGGGGGCGTATTTCGGGCTGCGACGATTCTCGATCAGCCACGTGCGGACGCACGAAGGGTGGCGGGAGATCACGTACCGGTTCCGCGCGAAGGGACCCCTGCGCTTCGGCGGAGACGTCATCCAGCGACTCGGAGCCGTGATCGCGGACCTGGAGCAGCTCACGCCGGTGATCGGCTCGCGGCGTCGCTCTCCCACGCCGGCTCCGGAGGAAGCCCCCCGTGCGCCCGCCGCGCCCAGCGAACCCAAACCACCCGTCCAGTTCGTGCGACGCACCGAGCCCGAACCGACGTCGCCGAGCCCGCCGACGAACGGTGGATCTGCCCCGAAGCCCAGGCTCCGGGGCCGCGCGGATCGATCGGCAAACTACGAACGCGCCCGACGGCTTCTCGGGGAGGGTCACGACCCGTGGACGGTTCGGGAGCTGACCGGGTTGAAGCTCGCCGAGCTCGACCTTCTCGGCGCGACCATCCCCGTGGGGACGTCGTGAAGACGAAATCGAAGACCCTGGGTTCTCGCGACCCGGCGAAGCTGCGCGGCGCGTTCCCCGCCGACGCGCCGGCCAGCGAGCTCACACCGCCGCGAGACGGCGGCGCTCCGAGACGATGGCCCGACCTCGTCACCACGATCCAGGCCCTGCGAGCGAGGTTGCACGTCGCCGCCTCTCGTCCATCCGCGCGTGATCGAGGCGAGGACGAAGAGCGGTGAGCTCGCCCACGTTCCTCCCCATCGGAGAACCGCTCGCTCCCGCGGTCGCGTCCAAACCGCGAATCCTCATCATCGACGACGAGGAGAGTATCCGCTCCACCCTGGAGGAGTTCATCTCGCGGAACGGGTACGAAGTCGACAGCGCGAGTGACGGCAAGAGCGCTCTCGCTCTCCTCGGCCGGAACTCCTACGACCTGGTGCTTTCAGACCTGAAGATGCCGAACGTCGACGGTGCGGCCGTGATCGAATGGGTCGCCCGAGCGCACGCGGAGACGCCGGTCATCGTCATGACCGGGCACGCCACGATCGAGAGCGCGATTCACGCGCTCAGAGCGGGAGCGTACGACTACCTCCTGAAGCCGCTCAGCCTCGAAGAGATCGAGCGCACCATCAGAAACTGTCTCGAGAAGAGTCGCCTTCTGCGCAGCAACGCGGAGCTCACCGAGACGAACGAACGGCTGCGCGAGATCGAGCGCATCAAGGACAGTCTGCTCGCGACCGTTTCGCACGAGTTCCGGACCCCACTCACGACAATGACCGGATTCTTGTCGATGATGGACCGCCTTGGAACGGACAATCTGCGACCGGATCAGATGCATTCGCTCGAAGCGATTCGCGCCAACGTCGAGCGTCTCGACACGATGATCGGGAACCTGTTGACGCTCGTGGAGGCTCAGGCCGGCTGCTACCAGGCGAACCTCGAACCGCTTCGTCTCGGCGACTTTCTGGATGAGTACTTCCGGACCAGTCGCACGGTGCGGGGCCACGACGGGTTCCGCGCGGAGATCGATGGACCGGCGCGCGAAGTCATCGTGCGACTGGACCGGTCCCGGTTTCCCCTCGTGCTTTCGAACCTGTTGGAAAACGCGATCAAGTTCGCCCCCGGACCGGGGCGCGTGATCTTCCGGGCTCGTCGCGAAGAGAACCGTGCTCACCTCGAGATGCACGACGACGGCGTGGGAATCGAACCGTCGCTCAGTGAGCATATCTTCGACCGCTTCACGCAGGCGGACATGACTTCGACCCGCGAGTTTCCGGGCGTGGGCCTCGGGCTTGCCGTCGTCCGCGTGATCGTCGAGGCCCATCACGGGACCGTGGGCCTCGAAACGTCAGAGCTCGGAGGCGCTTGCATTCGAGTGGCGCTGCCCATCTCCGCCGTCCCCGGGGAGAACTGAATCGGTGGCGGAGACGGTCAGTCAGGCCGACATCGACGCGTTCCTGGGCGCTCTTCCGGGCGGAGCGGCGGCGGGATCGACCAACGCGCCAGCCACGCCGGCCTCTCTTCCTTCGAAAGCCAGCGCGTACGATTTCAGCCATCCGGATTTGCTGTCGCGCGACCGGATCCGCTCGGTGCATACGCTACACGAAGGGTACGCGCAGGCGCTCGCGAAGCGACTTTCGACCGAGCTCCTCATGAACGTATCCGTATCGGTGTCCGCATTGGACCACCTGACGTACGGCGAGTTCCTGATGCTGTTGCCGGCTCCGACCGTCCTCGCCGTGATCGAGGCCTGCGAGCTCGACGGCAACATCGCGATCATGCTCGACCGGGCCCTGACCTTCGCGGTCATTGATCGTCTCCTCGGAGGTGTCGGCGCTCCACTCGCTGAGGTGCGCTCGCTCACCGCGATCGAGCAGGGGCTGATGGAGCGCGTGCTCCGTCGTTGCTGCCGGGAGCTCGAGTTGGCCTGGGCACCGATCACCGCACTGCAGTTCCGGTTGCAGTCGATCGAGTCGAATCCGGAGCTCGCGCGCGTCGTGGGGCCGAACGAAATGGTCGTGCTGGTCACCCTCGAAGTGAAGATGAGGGGCCTGACGGGAACGATGAACATCTGTCTCCCGTACGTCGTGATGGAGCCGGCATTTCACCGGATGGCACACGGGAGTCGACACCCACGGATCGCGGGCGGTCCGCCCGGCCGCGGTCGGGAAGCGCTGTCTCGCTCAATGCGCACGAGCCGCGTCGAACTGAACATCGATCTCGGGTCCGCCGACCTCTCGCTCCGAGAGTTTCTGGAGCTCACACCCGGCGACATTCTGCGGATCGCGCCGCTCGAGGAGCACGGTGCCGAGGCAAGAGTGGAAGGAGTCCCGATGCTCAGCGGTGTCCCGGGACGCTTCCGCGGTCACCGCGCGTTCGAGGTTCGCGCGAGGCACCCGCGAAACCGGAGCGACGGAGGGGGGAAGAATGAATCCGGGAAATGATTCGACGAGGACGCACCACGTCCTGTTCGCGGCGTTTGCCAAACGCTTTGCTCGGGCGCAGGGGGCGCGAGGGGGGGGGCAGGGTGCCCCGACCTCGGTGGCCGAGACCTCGACCCTGGGACGAGATGCTATCGTCGCCCGGGCGGGCTCGGGGGCGCTCTGCGCCCAGACGTCCTGGTGGGATCGGGGCGGGACCGCCACCGGCTTCCTCCTCTGGGTCGGCGCCGCCGGAGCTCTGCTCGGCGAGGGCCGGAGGTCCGTCGCGGAACTGACCGAAGGAGACGTCCAGACGCTGGACCAGAGGCTCCGCCTCTGCATCGAAGGAGGCGGCGAAGGGGACCTCGGCTTCCAGTGGTCCGCGCTCCGGCGATTGGCGGCATCCGAGATCGACGACGCCCTGCGGGGGGCCGGTGTCCCCGATGAAAGCGAGGTCTGCGAGATCTCCCTGGCCCTGGGCGGGGGCGACGTCTCCTTCCTGTTCATGGCCACGCAGCTCCCGTCGGCCGAAGCCGCCGAGGCCCCGGCCCCGGCACCGGTGTCGGTCGCCTTGCCGCCTGGCAACCTGCCCCATCTCCTCAAAGTCCGAATGCCGCTCACCATCCGACTCGGATCGACTCGCATGAGCCTCGACGATGTCCTGCGCCTGACGCAGGGGTCCCTCGTCGAGCTCGATCAGCGGGAGGACGAGCCACTGGACGTTCTCGCCAACGGACGGGTCGTCGCTCGCGGAGAAGTCGTCGTCGTCGACGAGCGCTTCGGACTGCGCATCACGGAGATCGGGACCACCGAGGACCGAGCGCGCACAGCAGGGTAGGCACGGCAGGGTGGGGGGACGCGGAGTCGCCGTCGGGGAATGGGACCCAGGGTTCCTGGGGGAGTTTCCCCGAATGCGGCTCCGCGGCGCTCGCCCCGGCACCACCGCGGCAGTCGATCCTGACCGACGCTGGCCGGCTCCGGCCCATCTCGACCACGTACGACAGGACGACCCCTTCCGGGCACGTGGGTTGCAAGGGTCTCGGATCGACGTGCTGTTCAAGCACGAGACCGAAAAGGCAACCCTCTTGTGCGGGGGGACGCAAAGCCACGGGGCGCATTCGCCGCCGGGCCGCCGAAGTCTCGCGACACTTCTCTCCGGAGAACGAGGTCGATGCGGACTCAAGGGCTGCCCGGCGCATTCTTCTTCCTCCTGATCATCGCTTGCGTCTTTGCATTCACGAATGTCGCCCGGGCCGCCCTCGAAATCGTCGGACCTCGCGAGGTGGAGGAGCGCTACATCCACCGGTTCGGCGCGTCGGTGTATCTCGTCGTCGACGGGCGCCAGTGGGACCTCATCACCGATCCCCACTCGCCCCTCGTCTCCTCACTCGGTGACGGCAGCTTCCATCCGATGCGCCGCGGCCTCGTACGGGACGCGATCGAGGACGTTCAATCGGAGGGCGTGAGCCTGCACGGCAAGATCCTCATCCTTCCGTACCCGCGACAAACGACCCTCAAGTCGAGCTGCGAAGGAAACACGATCTTCCTCTCTCCCGGAATCCGCGAGGTCGTCCCCGAGCACGTCCACGCCACCGTGGCCCACGAGATCGGGCACCTTCTCCAGCATCAGCGACTGCGCCGGACCGGGGCAGCGTGGGCCACGTATCTCGACCGTCGTGGCCTGAACGAGGACCTCTACCACGCCGGAGCGGCGCACCGCGATCGCCCGAGTGAGATCTTCGCCGAGGACTTCCGCTTCTTCTTCGGCGGGGCGCTGGCGACCACCTCCGGCAGGATCGAGAATCCAGACCTTCCTCTTCCGAACGAGATCCCGGGTTTCGAGGACTGGTTCCGTGGCGTCCTCGCGCGGCCGTCTCACGGACTCCTGGACACTTCGGACGCCCGACCCGCCATCTTCCCGAACCCCTACCGGGCTACCCACGATGACGCGCTTCGCGTGCGCTTCCACGCTGCGGCCCATGCCGGCGCGTCCCACGCCGATATCTTCGACGTCACCGGAAGGCTCGTGCGGACCGTCCCCGGTGAGGTCGCGGAGACGACATCGGTGGAGTTCCGATGGAACGGCCGCGACGCCTCCGGCCGGAATCTGGCCTCAGGGATCTATTTCGTTCGCTGGCGCGAGAATCCCGCCGCGGGAACCGCGCGGGTTCAGGTCCTTCGCTAGCCACATCACGATTGCGTTTTGCAACACGGTCGTTGCGGGTCGAGTGTCGCGAAACGCATCCGCACGGTCTCGCCCGTGCGGTCTTTCGAGCACTCCTCGGCAATCCTCGCCGATCTCGACGATCACGCCAGCTGGTACCGAACTTGCTGCACCTCCCGACGGCTTCGACTCGTAGAACCGTCCCGAATCACGGAGGTGTTCCGAACATGACCCCCAGGATCCTGCCAGGAATCGTCGCGGTCGCCGCGATCTCGGCTCTCGCTCTCGCCGGATGCTCCGACCCGAGTTCCACTGGCTACTTGTTCGATACGGCGCCGCCGGCCACGCCGGTGGGTCTCATGGTCGAGCGGGTCGACGACACGCTGGTCATCACCTGGACCCCGAACACCGAGGCCGATCTCTCGGGTTACCGCCTGTGGCGGAGCTTGGACTATGGGGTTACGTGGGTACAGCTCACGAACAACCTGACCTCGCGCACCAGTTACGTCGACGAGCTGCACAGCGCGGCCCTCTACCGCGTGGAGGCTCATGACAATTCCGGGAACAGCAGCCCGCCGTCGGCTCCGATCGCCTACTACACGCCCTCGGGCGGTGGCGGCAAGGACCCGACCAACCCCGCCTGATCTCGCGCTCGAAACGCATGCGAATCGAGGCCCGCGACTCCCCGTCGCGGGCTTCGTCGTATCCGGCTCGCTTGACCGCTGACCGAGATGGCGCTAACGTGTTTCTTCAGCGTTATTTGCCTCTCCCTGTGGTGCGAGACCCTTCCATGCTCCCAACCCGAGTCTCGGCCGCGCTCGTCCTCGCGGCGACCGTTGCTGCCGCCGAGCGGCCGGCAGCGGCCGGAACCCTCGAGCCCCCGTTCGACCTCTACGAGGCGGGACCCGCGGCCGCAGAGGGGCTCGCGGCTGCAGCCGCCAACGTCGGCCCGTGGAAGGTGCTTCAGCGGGAGACGAAGGACCGACGCACCTGGCTCCTCCTCGCGCTTCCCGACGGTCTCGCCGGGGGAGAGCTCTCGGGCCTCGGACGGCCGCGGTATCTGGGGCGGGTGCGCCCCGGGGAACAGATCATCTTCGCCGCCCCGAGCGACCGCCGCGGGGACCGGCTCCGGACCGGGCGTTCGGTGACGATCGCTCCTTCCGGGGCGACCGTCCTCGTGACGACAGAACCGACGGACGAGCTCGCGCGGCGCGCCCATGCGGGCTTTCACGTCCTGGATCGCGACGTCCCGCTCACCCCGCCCCGACCGCCGGGTCCGCCCGCCGGAATCCGGCCGCTCCTCGAGCACGCCCTGGCCCTGGAAACGCCGGGGTGGGAGCTGCGCGCAGCCGTCGCGGATTCCTCCGTCGCATTCCTGCGCGACCAAGTCGACAGCGCCAACCTCCTTCGCTACGTCGACGGACTCTCCCTCGACGGCGGCATCGCGTCATCGAGCCGGTGGTGGGCCGACCCGCGGACCGAAGGCGTCAAGGCGGACTCGATCGTGATCTGGCTCGGGGCGGCCCTCGGTCTCGAGAACGTCCGCAAGCATCGCTTCGAACTGGAAGGCCGATCGGTCCACAACATCATCGCGAAGCACGCCTCACCGAATCCGGACGCCGGTGCGATCCTGGTGACCGCCCACTACGACGCGACCGGCAAGCTCAGTTCTGCCGTGAAGCTGTGCGACGAGGTACCCCGGCCTCCGGGCTGCAACTGCCTGGCGGATCCCACCGTGATCGACACTCTCACCGCCTGCCAGTGGAACGAGGACACGGATCCTGCGCCCGGCGCGGACGACAACGCGTCGGGGGTGGCGGCGATGATCGAGACGGCTCGGGTTCTCGCCGACGTCACGTTCGACTTCGACATCTACTACGTGGCATTCCAGGCGGAGGAGAAGGGCCTGATCGGGTCGGCCGCTTTCGCCGACTCGATCGCGAGCGATACCATCGACCAGGACGTCTTCGCCGTCCTGAACATGGACATGCTCGGGTACCGGAACGCCCCGGGCGAACACGTCGACATCGTCGCGAACGAGACGTCGGAGTGGTTCGCGGACTGGATCGTCGAGACGGCCACGCGGTTCGTGCCGGTTTCGGCGGAGAAGATCGTGACGATCTTCGGGCGAAGCGACCACGCGAGCTTCTGGCGCGTGGGGATCGACGGCGTTCTCATGATCGAGAACATCGATCTTCCGTATCCCGAGTACCACACCTTCCAGGACCTCTGGAACAACGACTGGCCGGCCGGCGAGGAGCTCTCGGAGCTTCAGCTCCGGTACGCCACGCAGCTCGCCGTGACCACGCTCGGACGTTTCGCCGTCCACTACGAAGACCCCGACCTCGCGATTCCCGCCGGCGAACTGGTGGCGAGACCGGTGTCGAGCATCGACTTCGAAGCCGGCCGCGACATTCTCCTCCAGGCCCGCGTCCACAACTTCGGAACGTCTCACCTCACGTTCCAGAAGACGACGGTCGAGTCGTTGACGGCGCGCGTCCAGTTCTTCGACGGCGACCCGGCGGGCAACCGCCTCATTGCCGAGGAGACGCGAACCCAGTTCTTTGCGTCCGGGGGCGTCGTCGTGTTCGAGGGGATCTGGGAGACCAGGCCGGGGCAGGAGGGCTTTCACGAGATCCACGCAGTGGTCGAGGGCCTCGACCCCGGTTACGCGCAGCGCGAGGAATTCACCTCGACCACGAACAACCGCTCGTCGGTCGAGTTCTTCCTCCAGAGCCCCCGAGACGCCGGACCGCGCCTGCTCGAGCTGTACGCGTACCCGAACCCGGTGATCGGCGACATCTCCAACCTGACTTTCTACTACGAGCTCACGGACGTCGCCGGAGTCAGCATCGACGTCTTCGATCTCGAGGGCAACTGGGTCGGGGCGTTCGGCGCGGAGGCCAACCAGAACCAGGAGGGGAGCCGTCCGGGCGCGAACCGCATCACCGGAGACCTGATCCGGGACGACAACAAGGACCCGATCACGCTGAAGAGCGGCGTATTCGTCTACACGGTGCGTGTCTTCGACCGCGACAGTGGTGCCGTCACCGACACGAGGAAGGGGAAATTCGCCATCGTCCAGTGACACACCGGACCGCGTGAGTCGGGCGAAATCGAAAAAGCCTCCCCACAGGTGGGGAGGCCTCTTTCGAACCACCGACCTTCCGCGATCGGCGATTCCCCGTCTCTCTCCGGTGGCTTTCCCGTCAGCCGGAGATCATGCGGGGCATCCACCAGGCCGAGGCGTACCCGTAATAGAGCAGCACAGCGAATCCGGTGAGGGCGATTCTTCGGAGCCAGGGGCGTCGGTCCATTTCACTTCCCTCGGTCCATCGTTTCCGGACCTCGCCACGCAGGAGCGACACGTCGCGAGGCCCGGCCATGGGCTCGACTTCGGTTTCTCCTGTCATCGGAGCCACCAAAAGAAGTCGAGAAACGAAGAGAAAATCCCGGCCAGCAGTACCAGCGATTTCACGTGTCTCCTCCTTGCGCCTTTCGCGAGGTGACTGACCCCTGACTGTGCATAGCCGGTGCCATCTGCGGCCGAGTGGGGATTCCGACGCAGTTTTTGGAGAGCTCGCAACCCATTGGGAAAAGGGCTTTTAGGCGGCGCCTTCCAAGTGATTTCATTCACTTGCAGGGCCGGGCCCGAGGCCGGGGCCCGGTTGAACAGGAGCTGGCCAGTTTGGTGGTCAGCTTTTGATCAGATGGCGGGATCCTCGGCGGTCACCGGCCCGCCCGCGGGGAGGAACTTCGCGACGAGGATCGTCAGGTCGTCGGGCAGGGAGCCCCCGACGAAGGTCTCCACGGCGGAGACGATGCTCTCGATGACCGCGCCGCCCGAGAGGTGGGCGAGGCGCGGAACGAGCGCCTCGAGTCTGGAGCCGAACTCCTCGTCATCTTCGTTCAGGACGTCCGTGACTCCGTCACTGTAGAGAAGCAGCATGTCCCCGGGCTCGAACTGCTCGACGCCGGCCCGGTAATCCGCGGTGCTCTCGACGCCCAGGAGAATCCCACCAGTCTCGAGTCGCGTGAGGGTCCCGTCGCGGCGAACGACGATCGCCGCCGGATGCCCGGCGTTCACGTAACGAAAGGTGCGATCGCTCGGGTCCAGGTGTCCGTACAGGAGACTCGCGAAGCTGCCCGGCTGCACATCGGCGCACAACCGCTCGTTGATCTTGCGCACGACGGGCTCCGGCCGGCTTTCCGGACACGCCTCGGCGCGGAGCGTCGCCTGCAGCCCCGACAGGATCAGCGCCGCCGGCACTCCCTTGCCCGAGACGTCCGCGACCGCGAGCCCGAGGCCGTTCGACCCGAGATCCAGGAAATCGTAGAAGTCGCCGCCGACCTGGCGGCAGGGACGAGTCATCGCGGCGATCTCGATGCCCTCGGGGCGGGGGACCTGGGACGGGAGGAGCGTTCTCTGAATCCGGCGCGCGACCGCGAGCTCCTCCTCCAGGCGACGCCGCTCGAGGGCCTCCTCGTACAGCCGTGAGCTCGACAGCGCCGTACCCGCTTGATCGCCGAGAGTCGCGAGCATCTCGAGGTCCTGAGCGCGGTAGCGATCGTCCGAGCGCTTCGGGCCGAGGAGCAGAATACCCTCGATCTCGCGCTCCCGCGGGAGCAGCACGATCACCGACGCACCGATCGCCGCGATCGTCTCCCGCTCCGCCTCAGAGAGGCGCTGGAGGTGATCGGCGTGATGGACCGCGTCGACCGGAATCGGCCCGTCGAACTCGCGCCACCAGGAACAGAGACCGGGCGAGGGACGGTAGGTCGGAAGGGGAAGCTCTTCCTCGCCGACGCCGCGCGTTTCGGTCAGCTGCAGGGGTCCACCGTCGGTCCCCGAACGCACGAACAACGCCGCGCGGTCGACGTCGAGAACCTCGGGAAGCCGGTTCACGAGCAGACCCACGAGCTCGTCCCGTTCCATCATGGTGGCGAGGGCGTTCGAGAACGTCCGCAGGGTCCTACGGTAACTGTATCGCTCGCGGTAGAACGTGCGATCCACGAATTCCTGGATCCGATCCCGGGCTGGCACGAAGAGGAGCGCCGCCGCGAACACGACCGTGAACGAGAGCACCGTTCGGCCGGTGCCCGTGCGCTCGACGATCCATGCTCCCAGGACTTCGGCCACGAGGTAGTAGACGGTCACGAGCAGCGCGGTCAGCGCGGTGTAGACGACGCTCCGTTTCACGACCAGCTCGAGATCCATGAGGCCATACCGGAAGATCGCGTGCGCGAACGACAGCGGAACGAGGAGGAACGTGACGAACGCGTACCGGTCACCGGGGATCTCGATCGACGGATTGAGATTCAGGATCGCGGCCAAGACGAGAGGGGGGAGGATCCCGAGAGCAGTCCCCGGCAGTACCCAGCGAACGCTTCGCCGGAGAAGGGGAGAGGACATGTTGCGCACGCCGCGCAAGAACGTCCCGACCCCCGCCACGATCATCACGACGAAAACGAGAGCCGTGATCTGCTCGAAGGCGAGAGCGGCCGGAGAGGCCGGCCGGCCTCCCAGCACCATCTCGACATCGAACCTCAGCGCCAACGGCAGCCCCACGATCGCGGGCAGGTAGAGCAACCACGCTGCCCGCGGCCTTCGCACGAGGAGCCGGGCTCGCTGGGGAAAGCAGAGGAAGAAGTGAAGCAGGATCGAGGGAAGAAGC
>JALGZO010000591.1 GCA_025774865.1 bacterium
CGTCCCAAACGCGGGCGGAGGCGAAGAAGTTCGCTTTCAAGTGGAGCTTCGGCTTGCCGGTCGCTTCCTTGTCGATCAAATACCGGGGCACGTAGCCCAGGGAGTCGAGCTGAGTGGCAGCATTCTCCGCGACGCCGATCATGTCGGGGTGCACCTTGTAGACGCGATCCATCCATGGCTCTTCGTTCTCCACGCCCTGTCGGAGCCTCCCCGCGATGTCCCCCACTCCCTGTCGGGGCGCATAGAAGCCGACCTTGAGGATGCCGCCGGCGTCGAGCATCGCGTCGTCCAGCTCGTTTGCGAAGACGAGGAGCCTGCTCATGAGGCCGTGAGCCCTGGCCATCTGGGGCGCCCCCGCGCTCGGCGCTGACTCGAGGGTCGGAGGGATGATGAGCACGCGGCAGCCGCGAAGAGCACTACCGGCCAGCAAGGACGCGAAGATGTTGCTCTGCCAGAGAGAATCGGGGACCTTGATGACGGAACCGGGCGGCATCAAGCTGTACAAGACTCCCTTGGCGACGCTGATCGGTTTGGGCACGAAGCCCGTTTCGCTGTGAAGTTGCATGATGTTGACGCCATCCTCGGCGAGCCAGTCCGGCAGCATCGCGAGATACTCCTCCACCCGCGCCTCGTACGTCTCGCCCTTCGGTCGCGGCCGGAGCGGATGCGGGATCTCGTCCTCGGCGAAGCCCTGAATGCGCAGCAGGTCGCGCGCCGCGTCCTTGACCTGCAGCGCCGCCGGTCCCTGGATCATCACCGCCCGATCTTCCCAGGTCGGCCCGATGTAGTGTTCGCCGAGCCCCATCCCGGTGAACATGGCCATGCCACGATACGGATCCTCTTCCGTGATGTCGTAGAAGATGATCTTGCGGTGATCACGCATGTTGTTGTCCGGAACCGGGAGAATTCCCATCACGTGCAGGCTCCGGAACGACGGGTCGGCCGGGTTCGTGATGTTGACGTGCACCTTGATGCGATTCTTCAGCCATTCCTCCCCGAATTGGCTCGCCTCCACGCGCAGAAGTACCGACTCGTCGACCGCGTCTCGCAGCTCCTGCTGGAGCCCTTTGAGGCGCTCTTCATATTCCTCGAACTCCTTCGGCAGGCTGATCGGGGCGTCCCGCGGCCTCTCCAGGATCTTCATCCAGCGCGAACCCTGGTTCGCCTCGTAGAAGTGTTGGTCGAGGAAGATGATGTACATGGGGAGCTTGCCAACGTCGTCGTACGCTTTCACGCGCCCGATCATCGTCTCGAGGTAGTTGACGACCTGCGCATACGCGACCGCGTCGGGATCGCCGTGATGATTGACCCCGCTGACATCATGGATCCAGAGAACATGGTAGTCCTCGGCGAGGCGGACCGATCGGGCCATCTCCCATTGGAACTGCTCGTTGATCACGTACCAGAACTCGTTCCCGCGGGCGAACTCCTCGCGCGTGGCTCTCTCGAGGATCTCGTTGAGCTCGGTCTGCGTGTCGTGTTCTTCGGCCCGGAACCCGTAGTGGAGCGGCATCCACACGAGCCGTGTGTCGCCCCATCGCTTCCTGAGGGCGATCCGGACCTCCTCCATCGTGTCGCAAAGCGTCTGGAACACCCAGAAACACTCGCGGGCTCGCTCGCGGGGAATGTCCAGCTCGTTCACGATCCACTTCGCGAAGTCGGACTGTCCGGCCGCCGTCAGCCCGACCAGCGTGTCGTTCCGCCTCATCTGCCCGAACGCGTAGTTGTACTGGAACAGAACGTGGTCGAGGAGGAACCGCCGCGCCGCCGCGCTGGCCCGGCGTCCGTCGCGCGTGGTGCCGGCCCGCGGGGCGCCCGAGATCGCGATCGAGAACGCGCGGTCGAGCGTCTCGTGGTAGAGTCGGACCTCCTCGGCCAGAGTGTGGCCATTCGGGAAGTGAGCGTCCGTCGAGTCGATGTGCGCGTGAAGACCCGAAATGATCGCGCCGATCGCTTCCTGAGCGTCTCCTCCAGACTCCTCGGCGAAAGGCTGACTGAGGCGGGCGATCCAGCGGGCGCGTTCCTGCATGGAGGCCGTGACTTCGGCGAGCGATTCGTCGACCTCTTCGAGCTCCAGGCGACCGGGCTTTCTCGTGTTCATGCGAACGAAGTCGGGGTGCGGACGGGTCTTGCCCGCGTGCGCATTCGACAGGGGGATGCTGAGCCCCACGCCGATTGTATGACCTCGGGTGGGGATGTATCGGATCGACAGCGACGATCCCGCCCCGACGATTCCCCCGCGACGCACGGGGATGCCGAGGCGCAGGAAGAAGTCCGCCTCTTTGTCGGTGAGGTTGTAGTCGGTGCCTAACGCGAAGAGAACGGCGGGGACGGCGAACGTGAGTCGCCCTCCGCTGTTCGTGTCCGTGCCACGAAATCCGAGATAACCTTCCACCCCCAGAGCGGCGATCCCCACCGTGGGGTTTCCCAGATAGCGGGAAAGGCCGATGTTCACGAGGAACTCGCCGAGGCCGTCATCGGCGGGCCGGTACAACTGCACGTCGGTGCCGACGAATCCCGTGTAGGGCACGGTCAGCCCCATCGAGCGTGTATAGCCACCGTCCTCGGGTGGGGGAACCGTGTCGCGGCGGGACTCGGCGGGAGCGGCGATGCCCAACAGGGCCGCCGCCAGCAGCGCACCCACCGGTGTGCGGTTATGTACGGGGTTCATTCGCACCTCACAGTGCGGTCTTGATCGCCTTCTTGGTGATGTCGAAGAGGTTCACCTTGGCGGGGTCGGTGATCCCCTGGGCGAGGTTCCGATGGGACCGGGCCCAAACGGTCATGGTCGTGCGCGCGCGCTTCAACTGGTGATTCGCGTCCGTGTAGAGATCGGCGATCTCCTGCTGCTGGATGGCGTACTTGTCGAGATCGGGCTGGATCTGATCCGTGAACTCCTGGTAGGCCCGGATCTTGAGAAGAAGGCGGTCTTCCAGCTTCTGCATCTCGTCGGCCGTCAGCGTGTCTGGGTTGGCCACGTAACGCTGGAGCCAGGGGTCGATCTCGTAGAACTCCGCCAGCGCATCCTCCTCGCCCAGGACGTACCGCCCGAGCGCGGACAGCGCCTCATACTTCTCGTACTGCTTCTCGTGGATGATCTTGTTCCATTTGACGGGGGCGGCGTTCGCCTCGTCGATCGACTGAATGAGTTCCCGCGCCGTGACATCCAGCGAGGCCTTCACCTCGTCGAAGATCTCGCCCGCGATGCGATCGACCTCGTCGATGATGGGTTGCGCCGCACGAAGTCCGTCGAGGAGCTTCTTCTGCTCACGAATGTCCACGAGCATGGAGTCCAAGCCCGCCGCTGTGATCCGGAAGCGAGTGCCCGGTCGCGTGATCACGGGCCTGGCCAGCGGGTCCAGGAAGTCGGCGAGCGCCCGCGCCCGCGCCGGGCCGCTCAGGGTGGAGTTCCCGAGGGTCGTGACCTCGACCGAATACGCCACGACGCCCTTCATCAGGACCCGGACCTTCTCCCACTCCTTCCGGTGCGCGACCACGGCGGGAGTGTCCCAGTACTCTCGGAGATGAATCGAGCGGCTGGTCTCGGTCAGGCCGTACTCGATGTCCGCGGCGAGCGAAATCGTGTTCTCGGCGAAGGGTGCGAAGTCGACCTTTTGCGTGGAAGTCACGACCCCGCAGCCGACGAGACACGTGAGTATCGACAGGAGCAGCCACGCTGTTCGCATCGATTCCCTTCCCTCGTGAAAGTCAGGCTGCGAGTTTCGGCTCGCAGTTTCCACCGCCTCCCTTGGGGGCGCAACCCCAAACCCGGCCTAAGGCGTCGGACTCAGGTTGAGCTCCCGGACCACACGCAAGAGATCTCCCGTCTCGTAGAAGTCCACCGCGATCACGTTCGGCAGCATCCCGCGCTCCTTCTGGCAACGCCGGGCGCGCTCCATGAGCACGTCGTAGGAGTTGGCCCGCACCGCGTCGCTGGGACGGCCACTCGGAGGAAAGGTGATCCAGTGATTCATCTGGAGGAGTGAGCCCTCCGTTCCGCCCCGGTGCGGCTCGCAGGAGAACTCGTCGACGTCCGTGAAGTGGTACGGGGTCTCCTGAAGAACCTCGAAAGCCGGGTGAATCCAGGGAACCGCCTCCCCTTCCCCGTGCCGCTCCACCGCGACCAGCACCCGCTCGTCGGTCTCGACCATCTCCCGCAGCGTCGGCCAGGGCGGTCGACTCGGTCCCCGATACGCGAAGTCCACGAGTCCACTCTCCTCGAACGCCGCCGCCAGGTCCGACACCGGGACCGCGTTCTCGATGATGAGGATCAGGACTTCGTTCGGGTTCAGCACCAGGAACTCCCGGATCTCCCGCAGCGTCGGGACGAAAGGCGCCGCGCCGATCTCGCACAGTCCGTGGCAGAGGAACAGGCCTCGATCCTTTTCACTCTCGCCGATGAGGCGATCCCTGATCCGGATTGCCGCGTCCACCCCCACCTCCCCCAGCATCGGCTCGTACTTCTCCCGGAGATCCACCTTCGCGTCGATGTCGGTCTTCACGTGACTCCCCACCGGGATTCCGGAGTAGACGTCGATCAGAAGACAGCGGATACCGTCCTCGAGCTGTTCGGGAATGGCCTTCTCATGATTGGGAAACATCCACCCGGGTACGGCCGCCGCTCCCATGGCGTTGTGAGTGCCGGCGAACACGACCTCGCCGAGCGTCCGATCACACAGCTCGGGATGGCCGTTGCACGCGACCACCGGCTGTCGGGCGGCGGTCAGGGTCTCCGGGTCGGAGAGTAGTAGGACTCCGAGAGCCGCGAGGCCCGCGACGCCGGCGGCCGTCCAGATCAGACGCCAGGGCCCTCGGCGCTCGGCGATCGGCGGGGCGTCCTCGTCCAACCCGGTGGAGACGACGATCTCGGGGAAGATGCTCCGGAACAGCTCCTGGAAGCCGGTGAAGGCGAGGAGTCCGCACACTCCCATCATCAGCAACCGGATGCTCGCCTCCGGCTCGAGGACGCCGACCAGGCCGGCCGCGATGAGAACCACCCCGCGAAGGGCCCGGACCCATCGATGCGTCGGAAGCAGTGCACTCTGAAACACCCGTTGCACCCACGACCACAGGTCCGCCTCACCGATGGACGCGGTGGCCCCGGCGAGCCGCAGGATGCCGATGCCTCCGACCGCGAGAGACCGGGGCCACAGTCCCCCGGTGAAACTGTCCCACACGCCGGCGAGCGCCGCCCCGAGCTGCGCGTCTGGCATCACACGCTGCACCACCCCTCCTCCAAGTTCCACGACGAGCAGCATCAATCCCGCGAGCCCGGTGATGCTCATTCCGGCTCGGAGAAGGGCCTGGCGGGGACGGGCCGCGATCGCCACGCCGGTCAGGAGCAACGCGGCTCCGCCCAGGAATGCCGCAACACTCAACGAGCGAGCCCGCCGCCCGGTCTGCAAGAGTCCCGCGGTCATCTCGGCCAGCTCTCCCGGGATGTTGCTTTCCAGAGCGACCGTCAGATCCTCGGGAATGCGGTCAGCCAGGCTC
>JALGZO010000592.1 GCA_025774865.1 bacterium
GTCGTGACATCGGGAAGCGTGACGACGAGAAGGTGGCTCGAAGGCGTTCGCGGCCGAAGCAACGATCGAAGACGGGCGGCGATGACTCGATAGTCCTCCGCGAAATCGTCGGGCTCGGGAGGGCGGGCGGCCCCGACCATGCGGAAGGCCGAGAGGGCGTCATTGCCGCCGAGGAAGAGCACGATCCAGTTCGGATCGCGGGCCGCGCCCTCGGCCGTCTCGATCGCGGTGAGACCCTCGGGGAGAAGGAACGAGCCGAGAACCCAGCCGGTGGACGCCTGGCCCGGCTGCGCTGACGACTGCCGCAGAACCTCACCAAGCGTCTGCCCTGGGACCGCGACGATGCTCCGCGCCTCACCCGCGTCGAAACGTGGTGGTCGCCGCCCGAGCGCCGGCAGCGCGTTCCAGGGGAATCGCCACCCGTAGCCGAGCCCGCCCCGCGTCAGGTCCAGCATGTCGAGAGGGAACGGCTCCTCCAGGCGTGGGCGATCCGGCGCAATCCCGCACGCGCGCATGAATTGCGCCGCCCAGCCCTGCCCGGCCCAGTCGTCGCCGTGGGCGAAGAAGTACATGCCCGCCGTGATGCTGTCGCCCACGAAGAGGATGTCCGTCGCCTGTTCGGGGAGCCGCTCGGGCCCGGATTCCGCCCGGGATTCCCCGCCCACCGCCAGCCCGACGAGGAGCGCCGCCAGCCTGAACGCGCCCAAGAAGCACCTCCTGGGCCCAGTGAATCACCTCGGCGGGCGGCCGTCGACGGAGCGCCGCCGGGTCAGCTCGAACGTTGTGCCCCCCGGGCTCGTCTCAAAGGAGAGCCCCTTGACGACTCAGACAAAGTGTCTTATATTCTCCAGACACGCTGTCTGAGGAGGGACGATGGAAAAGCCCTGGGCGAAGCAGCCACGCCGGGAGGTCCCGGACGCGGAGCTCGCGGTCCTCAAGGTCCTCTGGGACCGCGGCACCGCCACGATCCGCGAGATCACTGACGTCCTCTACCCTCGCGGCGAGACGGCCCACTACGCCACGGTGCAAAAGCTGCTCGAACGGCTCGCCGCCCGCCGGTGCGTCGACCGCCGACGCGACGGGCGAGTGCACCGGTATTCGCCCACCGTCGAGCGCGACGACCTCATCCGGGACCGACTCCACGAGGCGGCGGACAAGCTGTGCGAAGGTTCGCTCACGCCGCTCCTCACGCAGCTCGTCGACGGTCGCCGCCTCGCCCCGGAGGAGATCGAAGCACTCCGCGATCTCGTCCGCCGACTCGACGAACGGGAGTCCCCATGATGGAGACCTGGGGAAACCTCATCCTGTTCAACGCCGCGAGCGCCACGGTCCTCGCGGGAGTCGTCGCGATGATCGCGCCCCGGACGAAGCGACCCTCTCTCGTGCACGGCCTGTGGCTTCTGGTTCTCCTCAAGCTCGTGAGCGTGCCGGCGCTGGAGATTCCCTTGCTCCCGTCGATCGAGACTCTGCTCCCATCCGAGCCGCTGGTCGCGTCGGTCGGGCCGACTCTCGACGTGGTGTCGACCCCCGAGACAGTCGCGACGAAGCCGACGAATCCCGGACTCGGAGCCCGCGCGGCGCTCGTCCTCACCATGGCTCTCGGGGCGGCCGGCCTTCTGTCGCTCGCCGGCTGGCGTGTGCACCGGTTCCGCCGACTCCTGCGACACGCATCGGAAGCGCCACCGGGGCTGCAGCAGCGGGCGGCCCGGCTCGCCGCGGCGCTCGGTCTCGCCTACCCGCCGCCGATTCGCATCGTCCCCGACCGCATCCCGCCCGCCGTTTGGCCCGCACTCGGACGCTCTCAGATCCTCCTTCCCGCTCGATTGCTCGATCGGCTGTCGGCCGACGAGCTCGACACACTCCTCGCGCACGAGCTCGCTCACATTCGTCGGCGCGATCACTGGGTTCGCCCGTTCGAGCTGCTGATCACCGCCTTCTACTGGTGGCACCCGGTCACGTGGTGGGCTCGCCGCAACTTGCGCCTCGCCGAGGAGAAGTCGTGCGACGAGCTCGTGCTGGACAGTTTGCCGGGTCACTCTCGTGCCTACGCCGAGAGCTTGCTGAAGACCGTCGAGTTCCTCTCGACGCGTGAAGATCGCATCCCCGCTCTCGCCATCGGCGCCGGGGAAACACATCGCCTGAAGGAGAGAGTCGTCATGATCCTGAACCGTGAGATCGCCAGCCCGATCACGAGCCGAGCCCGCGTCGCGTTCGCCGCCGTGGCCCTTCTCGCAATGCTCGTCTCGCCCGCGTGGGTCGAGAGCAAGACCGCGCACGAACACCAGCCCGAGCACACGCGGGCAGAGAGAGAGTACGTCGCGAAGATGCTGGCCGTGCACCGGGAAGAGCTTCGTCTCGAAAGAGAGCTGCACGAGCTCCAGGCGAAGCGTTCCGAGCTCGAGCACGAGCTCCAGAGCGTGATGTTCCAGACTGAGCAGAAGCGCCTGAACGAGGAGGCCGAACAGCTGTTGGAGGCCGGCGAAGAGCTTCAGGCGGTGGAAGTGCGGCGGCACCTCGAGATGCTGCAACGGGAGGTAGCGCGCGATCTCGACTACCAACGCTCCGAGCTACTGCGGGGCCGCAAGCAAACGGATCTGGAGCTTCAGCTACGCGAGCTCGAGCTCTCGCGCGAGGAGATGATGGTGGAAGGTGAAGCAGAGCTCGCGCGGGAAGTCACGGAGAAGGCGTTGGCGGTGGAGCACGCGCTCCAGGCGCTCCGGCTCGAGACGCTCGAAGCCGAGGTTCAGCGCAACCACGAGCGCCTCGAAATGGAGGCGGATCACCTCCGAGAAGAGGCCGAGAAAGCGGCCGCGGAAGCGAAAGCGGATTGAGGAGCGACCGCTACCCGAAGAAGCGCCCCACGTCCATCACGGTCACGGAAAGCATGAGCAAAAGGAGGAGCGCGAAACCGATCTGCTGCAAAACGATCTTCACCTTGATGGACGGTGGTCGCCGGGTCACGACCTCGACGGCGTAGAGCGCGAGGTGCCCGCCGTCCAGCACGGGAATGGGAAGAAGATTGAAGATCGCGAGCTGCGTCGAGATGCTCGCCATCGTCAAGATGAACGACCCGATCCCCCACCGCGCCGCCTCTCCGAAGATCTCCGCCATGCGCACCGGGCCCCCGAGCCCGCCCTCGTCCTCACCCTGGAACAGCGCGTTGAAGATGAGGACCGGAATTCGCGGCAGCATCTGAAGCACCATCCGCGTGAGCCACCAGGCCCGTTCCGCTCCCCGCCCGAGCGAGGCGACGACACCCAGCTTCTCCCTCTCGACCGATTGCTGGATCCCGATGCGGCCAACGGTGTCGGGCTCGCCCCCCTCACCGCCGATCGGAACCGCATCCGGAACGACCGTCGCCTCGAGCGTCTGCCCGCCCCGTTCCCAGGCGATCTCGATCTCCTCGCTGGGGTGGGCACGGATGATCTCCGCCATCGTCGTCCAGCGATCGACTTCCTCGCCGTCGAGCCGGACGACTCGGTCCCCGTTCCGGAGGCCCGCGTTCCACGCCGGACCGCCTCGGCGTACGTCCCCCACCGTTGCGAGCGCGAACGGCGCGACCCCGAGCGGTGATCGGTCGAAGCCGCCCTCGTCGCTCGCCTGCCCTCGCAACACGATCGGCTCACCCGCGCGTTCCACTTCGATCTCGAACTCTTCGCTGGCGCCCACGCGGACGAGCTCTTCGCCGAACCCCATCCAATCCGCGACCGGGACTCCGTTCACGGCGCGGATTTCGTCGTCCACCTGGAACCCGATGCTCTCGGCGAGCGACTCCTCGGCCACGACGCCGACTCGGGTCGTCGAGATCGTCTCGAGACCGCTGAAGTAGACGACCGCGGCGAAGAGGAAGATCGCGAGCACGTAGTTCATGACCGGGCCGGCCAGGACGATGGCCGAACGGACGGCGACCGACTGCCCGAGAAACTCGTCGGGTAAATGCTCGAGCTCCTCCTCCGGATTGTCGCCGGCGAACTTCACGAAGCCGCCGAAGGGAATGGCGGAGATGGCGTACCTGGTGTCGCCACGCGTGAAGCCGAGGATCTCCGGGCCGAAGCCGATCGAGAACTTGAGAACGCGAACTCCCAGCCTCCGCGCGACCCAGAAGTGCCCCCACTCGTGAACGAGGACGAGCAGCGACAAGGCGAGGAGAAGGAAGAACATCGGCTGCAAGAAGCTCATGACACGTTTCCTTGGACTCGGACTCCTCCGAGGCGGCCCCGGACGAGCTCGCGCGCCTCCTGGCGAGTAAACACGTCGATCTCGCGCAGGTTCTCGAGTGTCGGTGCGCCAGACGTGGCGCCGCGGCTCAGACACTCCTCAATGACGACCGGGATCTCCGGAAAGCCGATTTCGTGCTTCAGGAACGCCTCCACCGCGACCTCGTTCGCCGCGTTCAGGACTGCCGGCGCCAATCCGCCGGCCTCACCCGCCTCTCGCGCCAGGCGCAGACAGGGGAAACGCTCGGGATCGGGCTCCTCGAAGGTGAGGGGGCCGCTGCGCACGAGATCCAGCCGTGCCACCGGTGATGGTCGGCGTTCCGGATGGGTCAGAACGTACTGAATGGGCAAGCGCATGTCCGGGTCCGATATCTGAGCCATGACCGAGAGATCGACGAATTCCACGAGCGAATGAACGAGGGATTGCGGGTGCACCACGACCTCGATGCGATCGTAGGGAACGCCGAAATACCAGTGGGTCTCGATGATCTCGAGCCCTTTGTTCATGAGCGTCGCCGAGTCCACCGTGATCTTGGGTCCCATCTCCCACGTGGGGTGGCTCAATGCGTCGGCCGGCTCGATGGAGGAGAAATCGGCCGCCGGTAGGCTCCGGAACGGTCCCCCCGAAGCGGTCAGGATCACGCGCTCGACTGCGGCTCGAGTGTTGCCGCGCAGACACTGATGAATCGCCGAGAGCTCGCTGTCCAGCGGCAGCAACTCGACCGACCTTCGCGCCGCCGTCTCCATGATGAGCTCGCCCGCCACGACGAGCGGCTCCTTGTTGGCGAGAGCGACCGCCGTGCCCGCCTCCAGCGCCGTCAACGTGGGGAGGAGCCCTCGGCTCCCGACGAGACCGTTGACGACGAGCTCGATCTCCGGAAGCCGGGCAATCTCGCACATGGCGTCGGGACCGGCGAGCACTTCCGGGGCGAAAGGAGCGGACGCCAGCTGGTCCCGGAGCCGCCCGGCGGCGCCGACATCGGCGAGACCGACGATCCGCGGACGAAACTCGCGAACCTGCTCGGCCAGGGCCACCCCGTTGGAGCCGGCCGCCATGGCCTCGACGCGAAAGCGATCCGGGAAGTGGCGAATCACATCCAGGGTGCTGCGCCCGATCGATCCGGTCGAGCCGAGAATCGCGATCCGTTTCGGTTGGCCAGCGGTCATCAGAGCATCGTCCCGGGGAAAGAGCCGTCGTGGGCCATCAGAAGACCGCGACCTTCAGGAAGTAATACAGGACGGGCGCGGCGAACA
>JALGZO010000593.1 GCA_025774865.1 bacterium
GTGCTCCCGTGGCTCGTGTAGCGGGGCTCGGCAGCTTCGTCGGGGTCTCGATCGGCGTACTCCTGGGGCTGCGCCTGTTTCACGTGGCGGTTCCGTTCTTCTTCGCCGAAACCCGTCCGGGGCCGTTTGCTGCCGCGGATCTGGACGAGGCTGCACGTCTGGCCGGCTTCGCGCCCCTCGTACCGGGTTACCGTCCGGAAGTCCTGGGCGAACGCCTGCCGAGCGTGGTGGTCGCACGGGCTCCGCGGCCGACGATCGAGATCGAATGGAGGGGGGAGCGCTACCTGACGATCATCGAGCAGAAGGGGGGAAGCGCCCCCGAGCACCCCGCAACGGCGCCACCGCTGGCCGACTTCCCGGGCTCCGCCTGGTGGGAGGACGGCCCCTCCCGGCATCTGATCGTTCAACGGGGTGACGTCTGGGTCCACGTGGAGACCGATCTGCCGTCCCGGGATCTCGAACGGATCGCGGACACGCTCCGCCCCTGGTGAGCCGACCGCTCGTCGAGCCTCAGGTTTGGTCGACCGAGATGATGGATTTGCGGATCGCGTACCGGATGAGCTCCGCGCGCGAATGCAGCTCGAGCTTGGCCATGAGGTGCGTCCGATGCGTCATGGCCGTCTTCAGACTGATCGACAGGTACTTCGCGATCTCCCGGCTGGTCTTGCCTTCCGCCAGTAACTTGAAGACCTGCTTCTCTCGCCGCGTCAGACGATCGTAGTCGTCTTCCTCCAGCGACTTTCCCGTCGCGACCAGGTCCACGAGCTCCGCGGCGGCGACCGGATGCAGGTACCGCTCTCCGCGGTGCACGCAGTGGATCGCCTCCTTGAGCTGCGAGGACAGGCTGCTCTTCAGCAGGTACCCGTGGGCGCCGACGCGGATGGCGCGCTTGATGTACTCGCGGTTCTCGAACTGCGTCAGGACGAGGACCTTGACCTCGGGAAAGTCCGACACGATCGCCTCGGTGGCTTCGAGTCCCCCGAGACCGGGGAGGTTGACGTCCATCAGCATCACGTCGGGGCTCAGCTGTCCGGCCAGCCTGATCGCCTCTTGGCCGTCGCCGGTCTCGCCCACGACCTCGAGCCCCGGATCCTTCTCCAGGATCGCCCGGATTCCTTCGCGCACGAGATCATGGTCGTCGACGAGAACGATCCGGATCATTGCAGTGGAACCTCCAGCCGAACCAGACTTCCGAGCCCCGGCTCGCTATCGAATCGGATCGATCCGCTCACCAGCGCGGCCCGCTCGCGCATCCCGGCGATCCCCGCCCCTTCGAATCGTTCCTGCGGATCGAAGCCGGTTCCGTCGTCCTCCACCGTCAGTATCAGCTTGCCGCCGTTCTCGTACAACTCGATCGAGACGTTCTCCGCCTGGGCGTGCCGCAGGATGTTCGTCACGATCTCCTGGTAGATCCGGAACGTGGCCGTCTCGATCTCCGGCGGCAAAGGCAACCCGTCCTCGATCTCGAGGCTCACCGACGCGCCGTGCTGCATCAGGTACTCCTCCGCGTGCGACTTCATCGCGGTCGCGAGCCCCAGGTTGTCGAGCACCGACGGGCGAAGATGGCGAATGATGCGGTGGATTTCCTTCTGGGTCTTTCCCAGGAGATTCTTCGCCTTCGTCATGGCCGGGGTGTCCGCATCGACGCGGTCCAGCGAGAGCCGGATTACCGTCAGGAGCTGCGAGATCTCGTCGTGAAGCTCCCGGGCGATGCGCCGACGTTCCTCTTCCGTGGCGTTGAGCATGCGCCGAACGAGGACCGTGCGCTGCTCGTCCTGCGCTACCGTCCGTTTCCACAGGTAAGCACCGTGCAGCGACGTGGCGAGCTCCTGGCCCAGCGCCTCCATCACTTCCTCGTCGACCTCCGCCATTCGCGGGTGGAAGAGCTGCGCTTGCGTGCGTCCCTCGTAGCCGATCTCGCGCTTGCACCAGTCCACGGGTGGATCACTTCCGCGATCGAGCCACTCCGGAGAGCTGTCGGACGGGAAGGTGTACGTTTGCGCCGGCGAATCGAGGGGGCGAGTCACGATCGCGGCGGCGGGGAACGCCCAATGTTCCGCGATCAGACGGAGGGACTCGGTCGCGATCCGGGCCGGTTCGCGCTCCCGTGTGCCGACCTGGGCCACGTCGTGCAGCATCTTCATGTCACGGTACTTCGCCCGGATGAGCTCGGTTCGGCTCGCTACCTTCGCTTCCAGCTCTTCGTTCAGGGCCTTCAGTTTTTGCAGCGAGGACCGGAGCTTCGCCCGCGCCTCGTCCAGCGTCTCCGCCAGCAGCTCGATCTCGTAGTCCCCGGACACCTCGATCGTGCTCGTGAGATCCCCGTAGCGCGAGCGCTCCGCCCGCTCGGACAGTTGCTGGATCGGGGTCACGATGGACTTGGAGAGAGTCCGCGATAGCAGGAAACCCGTGGCGGCGAGCAGGATGCCGGCGATCAAGAGGCCCCGTCGCGTCGCGATCGCCGCGGCCAACGCCTCGCTTTCGTGCTGCTGTACGACGACCGCCCACGGGGCGAAGCGTAGCGGAGCCATCGCCGGCAGCACGTCGGGGGGCCACTGACCGTCGTGCGTGAAATAGCAGGGGTGTCTCTCCTTGACGTGGCGTCCGCCGGAGCGAATCAACTCGCCGGTCGACTGGGCCGCGGCAACGGGAGAGAACAGATCGCCCGCCTCCACCGACGCGATCACGACCCCGTTCTCGTCGACGACCGCGATGTGCATTTCGGCGTCGATCGTCAGCTCGCGGAGAAACGTGCTCACGGCCGATCCCTCGGGGTTCATCTCCGACACCAGGTGGTAGTGCGCGCCGCCGTGCCGAAACGGCTGGATGATCGCGAGAACGTCCGGGTGCTCGGGGGCGGATCTTCGGACGAGGGACGTGACCGCCTCGTGATCCGGCAGGTTCGCGGGGGGGGCGGTAATGGCGCCGGGCGGGTCCGAGACGAGCACGCTGCCGCCCTCGTCGACAATGTAGGTTGCTTCGTTGAACGCGGATCGAAAACGGAAGGCCCGGAGGCGACCGGCCTCCGACCCATCAACGGCCGATAGCTGAGCGGACACTCGACCCAGATCCTGGATCGTGGAGGACACCGTGGCGTCCAGAGAGTGGGCGATCGTCCGCGCCAGGAGGAGCCGGTCGTCGAGAACGCTCCGGCGCAGGCCCGCGTACGAGAAGACCAGCACGACGCCCGACACCGCCAGGAAGAGGAGAAACCACTCCAGCAACACGCGATACAGGCGCCGGCGCAGGGTCTGGCGTTTCATGACGACTCCGAGGCTCCCGGAGAGCCCCGCCCCAATATCCTCCCGCTCCGGGTGGCGGGACAGGGGGCCCATGCCCACCAATCAGGTGGGAATCGCGGATCCGCAAGGATATAATGCGGACTGTCGAGTCACGAATCTGCCCGTCGCTCTCAGGCGAGTCGAGGGGCTTTCACCTTGCCTGGCTCCGGAGGACACGACATGTCCTGCCATCGGCGCCCGCTCGGACGCCCCTCCCTGACGCTTGTGAGCTTCCAAATCGCCTTCTTGATCACCCTGGTCGCCGGGCCGGCGTCGGCGTCGTCCCGGTCGACCGCCATCGACATCAGTCCGGATGGTCTCGAGGGTTGGGTCGTGAATCCGGACCACGCTTCGGTGAGTGTCTTCGGCATGCAAGGGGGCAGCGCGAACATGCTGCTGGCGGAGATCCCGGTCGGCCGCGAGCCATGGTGCGTCGACGTGCATCCGACCAACGGAGAGGTCTGGGTCACGTCAATGCGGGATGATCACGTCTACATCCTCGACGGAGCATCAAGGACGGTCGTCGATTCGGTCGCGGCGGGTTTCGAGACCTTCGGCGTCGCGTTCGATCCGGCCGGGACCGTGGCGCTGGTCACGGCCAGTGGATCCGACGAGATCTTCGTCGTCGATGTCGCTTCGAGAGCGATCACGCACACGTTCGACGTCTATCGCCGTCCGAGAGGAATCGCCTGGAGCCACGACGGCACTCGCGCGTGGGTCTCGCATCTCTTGATGCCGGAGTACTTCGGGAAGCTGACGGCGATCGACGCGGGCAGCTGGACTCTCACGCAGATCAACTTGCAACAGGTCTTCGGACTGGATCGCGGCGGCTACCTCAGCTCGATGCAGAACATCGCGCTGGCTCCCGCCCCCGGTGACTCGATTCTCTGGATCCCGAACACGCTGATCAACACGAAGAGCGGCGACCTCAGCGGACATCCTCTGACTCCGACCAACACGTTCCACGCCGTCGTCCGGCCGATCAACGTCGCGACGAACACCGACCTCAACTGGGACACGTATTTCCTGAGTGAGGGCGGAACGCCGAACTCCGGTTTTGCGGGCGGGACCACTCCGGTGGGGGGGCCGGTCGCCGTCGCTTTCGGCACCAGCCGGGCCTACGTCGCAAACCTGCACAGCGAAAACGTCACGGTTCTCGGCCGCGACATCCTCGCACCACAGGAGCTCACGGTGCTGCCGGCCGGCCGAGCTCCGATCGGAGTCGCGATCCACACGGCGATCGCTCGGGTCTACGTGGCGAACTGGCTCAGCCGTGACGTCACCGTGCTCAACACCGCCTCGGGCACGGTGGTCGCCACGGTGCCCACCACGACTTCGGAAGTCCTGAGCCCCCAGGTCCTGAACGGGAAGCAGTTCTTCTTCACCTCGACCGGCGACATGTCGCTGGAGGACCGGGGCTCGTGCGGGTCCTGTCACGTGTTCGGCCGCACCGACGGCCGTCCCTGGGATTTCAGTCAGTTCGGGACGCACATTCGGGCGACCAAGGATTGGCGAGGAGTCGGGTACACTGGCCCTCTCCTGTGGTCGGCGAACGTGGACGAGACTCAGGACTTCGAGTGGACCATCCGGGACATCATGGGCGGCGCCGGACTGATCCCCGGCACCCCGAATCCCGCTCTCGGTGATCCAAACGCAGGTCTCAGCCAGGATCTCGATGACATCGCGTTCTTCGTCTCCGTGCAGCAGCAGCGCCCGGATACTCCGTTCCTGCTCCCCGACGGGAGCCTCACGGCGGAAGCGGACAGCGGGCGGATCCTCTTCAACGACCCGTCGGTGGCGTGCCTCGTCTGCCACCCGCCGCCGTTCTTCACGGACAGCACGTTTCTCGAGGACCCGTGGATCCTGCACGACGTGGGTACGGCGGACTCCACCGATACGCTCGGGACGGCGGGCTACGACACCCCGTCGCTCGTGGGGGCGTGGGACAACGCGCCCTATCTCCACCACCACCGGGCCAAGACGCTCGAGGAGATGATGACCACGCTCAACCCCGACGATCGGCACGGCTTCACGTCCCAGCTCTCGCCGGAGCAGATCGGCTTCCTGGCGGCCTACGTCAAGTCGATCGGCTGGCCCGACTCTCCGGGCCCCCCGACGGGTGCGCCGTCGAGACCGATCGTCCAGGCGCCCCGGTCGTTCGATCGCGTGTTTCCGAATCCCTTCCG
>JALGZO010000594.1 GCA_025774865.1 bacterium
GGTGGAGACGGCAATCGGCGTCCACCTGATCGTCGTGGACGAGGTCCTCCCGCAGGAGCTCGAGAGCCTGGAAGCCCTGAGGCCGGGCCTGCGGACGGAGGCCCGGCAGCACCTCGAGGTGGTCCGCCTCAACGAGTTCGTCGCGGAGCTGGAGGAAAAAGCGGGGCTGACCTGGCACGACGACGCTCTGCGAACCCTCTTGAGTTGCATCGTCACCGAGGCGGCGAAGGACATCGACACGATTCCCCAGAACGAATGGCACGTTCCCGACGCGACGCCGGAGCAGCGCGAGATGGACGTCGCGACCTTCTCGGGAGGGAGCTGGACGATCGGTGACTACATCGGTTTCATCCAGTCGCAGCCGCCGCAGAACCGCCCCGTCACGCGTCTGCCGTTCAACGGACTGAAGGAGTACATCCGGACGACGCAGCTCCAGGAAAAGCTGCTGGTAGCCGAGGCGCTGGAGCGCGGATACGATCAGGATCCCGAAGTGCAGAAAGCCGACAGGCGCATGCGCGAGCAGATCCTCGTCAACTTGGTCCACAGCCGCTTTCTGCAGGCAGCGGACGTGCCCGAGGAAGACGCTCGTGCGATCTACGACTCGACGAAGGCCGAAAACCCCGACGCGCTGCTGATCGCGGAACGGGTGGACATGGTCGTGTTCGTACACAACGATCCCGAAGTGGTGCACGAGGGGCTGAGACGGATCGCGTCGGGGGAGGCGGAGAGCCTGGTGCTTTCGGAGCTTTCCCTCGATTTCCGCACGAAATCGAAAGGCGGACGGACCGGGTTGGTCGCGCGCGGCAATTACGCGCCGCAGTTGGAGGAGCTCGCCTTCTCCGGCCGCGCGGGCGAGGGCTGGTCGGAGGTGATCGTCACCGAATCAGGGGCGGGCACGGTCAAAGTCCTCGCGCACGAGGAGCCTCGTTTGGCCACGTTCGAGGAAATGCGTGAACCGTTGATGCAAAACCTGCTGTCGGCGCGGGGCGAGAACGCGTTCGAGGAGTGGCTGACATCCAGACGCAACGATCTCGGCGTGGAGATTCACGATGAAGTGCTGGAGCTGATCGGGCAGTCCGTCTCCTGACCTCGATCTCGCGCGAAGGAATCGCCATGTTCGGAGCCTCCGTGGGGACCGGCCGCCACTCGAATGTCCGTCGCGTTCGTTTGAGCGTCCGCGCGGCCGTGACCCTCCCGGTTCTCATTCTCTTCGGATGGTGCGCGTCGTTCCTGGTCCCCCGTGCCGGGGCGGAGATCGTCGACCGGATCATCGCGATCGTGGGGGACGAGATCATCCTGTCGTCCGAGGTCGACGAAGAGGTGTTCCTCGCCCAGCTCCAGAACCGGCTCGATCCCGCGGACGAGTCGGCGGTACGCGAGTTCCGAGAGCAAGTGCTCGAGTCGCTGATCGAGGCCAAGGTTCTCTACGAGAAAGCTCGGGTCGAAGGCATTCGCGCCACCCGAGAGGAGATTGATCAGCGCGTCGACGACATGCTCGCCAACGTCCGATCCCAGTTTCCCAGCGAGCAGGCGTTTCTCGAGCAGCTCGAGCAGGAGAACGCGAGCATCGACGATCTGAGAAAGGCCTATCGGATCCGCGTCGAACAGCAACTCATCGTCGGGAAGCTCGTCGAGCGAAGCATCATGAGCCAGGTCGTCGTCGACGAGAGAGAGATCCGCGCGTACTGGGACACCCACCACGACGAGATCCCCGCGATTCCCGCCGGGCTCGTACTCCGACGAATCTTGATCCGGTTCGGGGGCGGCGAGGTCGTCGACAGCGCATCGGTGGAGCGCGCCACGATCGTGCGGCGGCGCTTGGAGAGTGGCGAGGACTTCGCCACTCTCGCAAAGGTCTTCTCCGAGGGGCCGGCCGCCGCGCGGGGTGGCGAGCTCGGCGGATTCCATCCCGACGATCTCGCACCCGACCTCGCCACGGCGGTCGCGGAGCTGGAGGTCGGGGCGATCTCGCGGGTGGTCTTGACCGACCGCGGGGCGCACATCCTCCGGCTGGATGGTCGCGAAGACGACGGCCGTGTGCGTCTCAGCCAGATCGTCTTCCTGCGAGACGAGGAAGCCGTACGGGCGGCCGCCCGCGCCCGAGCCGAAGCTGTCTCCGCTCGGCTGCGGGCGGGCGAAAGCTTCGCGGAGATCGCTCGGACCGAGTCGGACGATTCCGTCACCCGCGACCAGGGAGGGTTCATCGGACAGGTGCCGGTGGAGTCTCTCGGTCCGGAGTACCGGCCCGTGCTGGAGTCGATGGAGGTGGGCGACATTTCCGAGATCCTGGAGGATCAGGAGGGTTTCACGATCTTCCTCCTCGAAGGTCGAGAGGGGGAGCGGCTGCCGACTTACGAGGACGTGCGGGATCGGCTCGGAGTGCTACTGGAGCAACAAAAGGGCGAAGAGCGCTATCGGGAGTACCTCGAGAAAGCCCGCGAGGAGATCTTCGTCGAGAATCGGATGACTGCGGAAGGCTGATGTGAGGATCGGCATCACCGCCGGGGACCCGGCCGGCATCGGTCCGGAGATCGTCGCCGCGGGGATCGCCGACGGTCGGTTGCCGGCACTCGGCCGCCTCGTCGTCTTCGCCGAGCCCACCCTCTTCGGAGCTGCGTGCCGGCAAGTCGGCGCGGAGCCTCTTCCCGACGACCCCGAAGCCGCCGTTTCCATCACGGCGGTGGAACCGCACCCGATCCCGACCGACTTCACGCCCGGAACGCCGAGTGCGTTCACCGGGGCCGTCGCGGCGGCGTGCGTCGCGGCGGCCGCCCGGGCCGCGCTCAGCGGGGAGGTCGATGCGGTCGTCACGGCGCCGATCTCCAAGACGGCGTTGCGAGACGCGGGGTTCTCGCACCCCGGGCACACGGAGATGCTGGCCGACCTCGCCGGGGTCTCCGCGGTGGCGATGATGTTCGTGGCGGGCGACCTCCGCGTCACTCTCGCGACGATTCACGTGCCGCTCGCGGAGGTGGCGAGCCGCCTCACCTCCGACGGTCTCGACTCCGTGATCCGCCTCACGCACGAGTGCCTCGCGGAACAGCTCGGGATTCCCGACCCCCGGATGGCGCTGCTGGGGCTCAACCCGCACGCGGGGGAGGAGGGTCGGTTCGGAGACGAAGAACGGCGAATCCTGAGGCCGTCGATCGAAGCCGCCCACGCTCGCGGCTGGCGGGTCGAAGGCCCGTTCCCGGCCGACTCGTTCTTTCTGCGGCACCCGGACGACTTCGACGCGGTCGTCGCGATGTACCACGACCAAGGCTTGATCCCCGTGAAGCTTCTCGCCGCCGGGGAGGCCGTCAACGTGACGCTGGGGCTGCCGTTTCTCCGTACGAGCGTCGATCACGGAACCGCGTTCGATATCGCGGGTAGAGGGGAGGCGGATGCGGGAAGTCTCGTCGCCGCGGCGCAGCTCGCCGCGGAATGGGCGGGGCGAGACCGCGGGCGCGGGTAGGCGACCGCGCGCGAGCGGAAATGGGTGTTGCCACAGGATGACGCGTTCGCCATCCTGCCGGCGGGAGGACGACGGGTGATCGCCAGGCTCAATTCCTGGGCGATTCTTGCCGATTGTAGGCCATGATCTTTGTCAGCAACGCGGGGAAGGAGTATCGGCGCGGCCGATGGGCTCTGCGCGACGCTTCATTCTCCATCGAAAAGGGTGAATTCGTCGTCCTCACGGGCCCCTCGGGCGCGGGGAAGACGACGCTTCTGAAGCTGCTCTCCTTCGAGGAGAAGCCGACGTCCGGAGAAGTGCGTCTGGAGAGCTTCTCCAGCCGGACCATCCAGCGGCGCAAGATGCCCTATCTCCGGCGGCGAATCGGGCTCGTCTTCCAGGATTTCCGTCTCCTTCGGGATCGCAGTGTCTTCGAGAACGTCGCGTTCGTGCTCCGCGCGACCGGATCCGGCCGGGCCGGGTTGCATCGTCGCGTCTCGCGCGCGCTCGCGGCGGTGGGTCTGCCGGGGCGCGGCAACGCGATGCCCGACGAGCTCTCGGGAGGCGAGCAGCAGCGCGTCGGGATCGCGCGGGCGATCGTCGCGGATCCCTTCGTCATCCTCGCCGACGAGCCGACGGGTAATCTCGACGAAGCGATCAAGAAAGAAGTCTTCAGGCTTCTGAAGAAGATCTCAGCGTCGGGGACGGCGGTCCTCGTGGCTACCCACGATGTGACGGTCGCGAAAGAGTTTCGCGCGCGGACTCTCGTCCTCGACAAGGGGAAGATCGTCACCGACGACGTGCGCGCGGCGTCGCCATCTCCCGCGAGATCGCCCGCCGTGCACCCGATGCGAAGGTCGGAGGTGCGGGCGTGAATACCCTTCTCTTCACGCTCCGCGAGGGCATTCTGAATCTGCGACGGGCGCCGATCCTCTCGGCGACGTCCGTCGCGGTGATGGGTCTGTCGCTTTTCGTGCTCGGGATCTTCCTTCTCATCACCGTGAACCTACGCACCGCGATCACCGCCGTGCAAAAACAGGTCGAGGTCGTCGTATTCCTGCAGCCCGAGTTTCGGGACGCGGAGCTGCAATCGCTCGATGCGTTTCTTCGGGAGCATCCCGCCGTACTGCAGGCGCGCTTTCTGACGCGCGACGAAGCGCTCGCCGAGTTCCGGCGCGAGCTCTCGGATCGCGAGTACCTTCTCGAGGCGCTGGAGACGAACCCGCTGCCGGACACGTTCGAGGTGATGTTGTTCGACGATTGGAAGACGACCGACCGGATCGCTCTCTTCGCGGAGCAAGTCGGCGGCATGGCCGGCGTGGAGGAAGTGAAGTACGGGCGCGAATGGGTCGGTCGGCTGAACCGCGTCATCTTCGTCCTCGTGATGGTCGACCTGTTCCTCGGGGCGGTGGTCGCTCTGTCGTCGCTGTTGGTGGTCGCGAACACGGTGAAGCTCACTCTGATCGCGCGTCGCGACATGATCGAGCTCATGAAGATGGTGGGTGCGACCGTCGGAGTGATCCGCCGCCCCTTCGTCATCGAAGGGATCCTGCAGGGGGGGCTCGCCGCGGCGCTGGCCGGCGTGCTGCTGGCCTCCCTCACCGGCTTCCTGCAGGGGCGCGTGCCCGAAGTCGTGGCGCTGTCGGGGTCGTTGCTCTTCGCGTTCTTCATGTTCGGCGCCTTTCTCGGCGGTCTCGGCAGCCTGATCTCGCTGCAGGGCTTCCTGCGGAAGTGGTGATGGCGCGAAAGACGCTGCACCTGGCGGTCGCGGCCGCGATGTTCGTTCTGCTGCTTCGCGCCTCCCCCGGCGTGCGGGCCGACGACGCGCCGCTGACCGAGCTCGAGCTCTCGTATCGAGAGGAAATCGCGCGCGAGGCGGCCGAGCTCGAGAACCTCCGGAAGCAACTCGAGAAAGCGCGGCAGGAGGCGGGCTCGATTGCCGCGAAGGAAACAAAAGTCCTGAAGCAGCTGAACTCGATCGACAGCGAACTTCAACTGAAGGAGAGGCTCCTCTCGGGACTCTCCCGGAAGGACCAGATACTCGAGACCGAGCGGGTGCGCCTGGAGGAGCGCCGGGAAGTTCTGCGCCGGCGAATGCGAAACATCTACAAGGAGGGCGAGCGGCCGGGGCTCCAGGTGCTACTCGGAGCGACGTCGGCCGTCGATCTCGTCCGCCGCTTCGATTGGCTTCTCCTCGTCGCGGCGCAGGACGAAATGCTGTGCAGCGCGATCCTCGAGTCGGTCGACCGGGTGCGCATCGCCGAGGAAGAACTGACCGCCAAGATGGCGGACGTGCATTCGGTGCGGCGCGAGTCCGAGGAGGAGAAGGCGAATCTCGTCCTGAAGCGGGACGAACGGGGCGTACTTCTGCGCTCCGTGCAAACGCAGAGACAGGATCACGAGAAGGTCGTCGGCGAGCTGGAGGAAGCGGAGAAGGAGATCCAGCGGATCATCGCCGAGCTCGAGGACAAGGCGAAGGCGGTCGTGGGGGAGCTCCCGGCTCAGGGGACGGACTTCGCCGCGGCCAAGGGCCGGTTGCTCTGGCCCGTGGAGGGCAAGGTGACGCGCTGGTTCGGCCTGCAAAAGGACAAGCGGTTCGGCACTTCGACGTTCAACGGCGGCATCGACATCCGCGCCGAGCGGCGAGCCGATGTCCACGCCGCGCACTCCGGGCGAGCCGATTACGTCGACTGGCTGCCCGGCTACGGGCAGTGCATCATTCTGAATCACGGAGGCGGCTACTTCACGCTGTACGCCCACACCTCTGCCGTATTCGTCACCGCCGGGGACCTGGTTCGGGCCGGGGACGTGATCGCCTCGGTGGGCGAGACCGGCTCACTTCACGGCCCCGTCCTTCATTTCGAGATTCGCAAGGATGCCGAGCCGATCAACCCTGCACCCTGGTTGAGGTCGACGAAGCTGAAGTAGACCGCGTGGCGCCCCGCGACTCCGAGTCCCTTGACCGGACGCGTCCCGCCCGCCAAACTCTCCGAGTCCTTGATGCGGAGAGTCCCCCATGTGCGCGAAATTCTACCTCACCACCGCGATCGACTACGTCAACGCGAAGCCCCACCTCGGTCATGCGTACGAGAAGGTGGCGGCGGACTGCATCGTTCGGGCACGGCGCGCCATGGGCGAGGACGCACTCTTCGTGATCGGCGCCGACGAGCACAGTACGAACGTCGGCAAAGCCGCGGCCGAGGCCGGACTCTCACCGCAGGAATACACGGACCGGATGGAGAAGGAGTTCCGCGACGTCTACGCGCGGCTGAACGTCGCCTACGACGATTTCATTCGGACGAGCCAGCCGCGACATCACGCCGCCGTCAACGAGATCGTGCGGCGGGTCCGAGAGAACGGTTGGATCACGACCGACCAGTACACCGGATGGTACTGCGACGGATGCGAAGCCTACTACACGGAGAAGGACCTCACGGACGGCCAGTGCCCGAACCACGGTACGAAGCCGCGTTGGGTGGAGGAGGACAACTACTTCTTCAAGCTCTCCGAATTCGGGGACCGGCTCCTCGAGCACTACCGCGCTCATCCCTCCTTCATCCGTCCGTCGGCCCGGCTCAACGAGATCGTCGCCTTCGTGGAGGGAGGTCTCAACGACCTCTCCATTTCGCGCGCGAAGCGCGGGTGGGGAATTCCGTTCCCGGATGATCACGAGCACGTCGTCTACGTGTGGTTCGATGCGCTCACGAACTACATCTCCGCGGTGGGGTTCGGAACGGACGACGAGAAGTTCGCGAAGTGGTGGCCCGCCGACGTGCACATCGTGGGGAAGGACATCACCCGGTTCCACTGCGTGATCTGGCCGGCGATGCTGATGGCCGCGGGAGTCGAGCTGCCGGGGTCCGTGTTCGGGCACGGGTTCATTTATCAGCGCGGCACGAAGATGTCGAAGTCGCTCGGGAATATCGTGAATCCGGTGGATGTCGTGGAGGTGACCGGCGCGGACGCGCTCCGCTACTTCCTGCTGCGCGAAATCATCTTCGGGAGCGACGGCGATTTCACGTGGGATGCCTTCATCGCGCGCTACAACTCCGCTCTCGCGAACGACCTGGGAAACCTCGTGAAGCGGACGACGGACATGACCTCGAAGTTTCTCGCCGGAGAGATCGCGACCGGCGCGGGCGCGGGAGATCGCACCGGGCTCGCCGGCGTCGCGGCGGAAGTGTGCGAGCGGGCGGTGGCGGCGTACCGTGACTTCGATCTCGCCGGTGCTCTGACCGCGGTGTGGGACCTCGTGCGTCGCGCCAACCAGGCCGTGGAGGAGACGAAACCCTGGGCACTCGCGAAAGACGAAGCGCGCCGCGACGAGCTCGCCGATGTGCTGGCCGAGTTACTCGAAGCCGTGAGGATCGTCGCTCACCTGTCGCAGCCCGCGATCCCCGACCGCTCGCGGGCGATTTGCGACCGGCTGGGTCGTT
>JALGZO010000595.1 GCA_025774865.1 bacterium
GTGTCGCGATCTCGAGCCTGCACCGAGATCCCGATCGCTCCGTGCTGATCCAGCGGATGCGGAGAGGGCCTTGTCAGACCCGACAGAAGCACGCCGCACAGGCGCGTCACGCTTTCGAGGTCAAGCGGGTTGTACCCGGAGTCGCCCTCCGTGCGGGAGTACCAGATCACACGGGCGGTGCTGGCTTCGACGACTCCTATCTCCAACTGGAGGCCCTGCGTCTGTTGGGCTTCCATCGAATCCGCGTCCGTGATGATCGCAAAGGCCAGACTCATGAAGTTGTTGAGCGCTCTCGCGCCGTCGCTACTGTCGTAGGCGTTGCCTCGCACCAGAACCAGATAGTCCGTCCCCGTCCGCTCAGCGAACCTGCCTACGTCCGGACTCAGACCAAGAGAGACCATCCCACCGTTCTCGCTTGGAGATTCTGGAGCTGCACGACAGGCGCTCGCAAAGCTGCGGCTGCACCGAGTCAGAGTCAGAGCCAGTTCGGGATCCGCAAGCAGGGCATCGGCCGCCAGCCCGGCGGGGACGACACGCATCCCCCCCTCGGTCAGGACTTGCTCAACCGCGGCCCGAACGTTTCTTGCAACCTGCTGCTGGGACTCCATGTCTGACTCTCCCCCGGAAACCGTCTTCTTCACGAAGACGATGTCGGGGGGCAAGACGGCAATGCCGACGGAGTACATGTCCGCGCGCTTCAGGTCGAACTCCGGATCGAACGACGAAAAGGGACTTGCACAACCGATGGCGAAGAGAAGGACGGCCACGCAGAGCCGACGGCACCTCAGATGCTGGATGAGCGCTCGCCGACCGGCACAGGTGGTGGAAGGTCCGAACCAAGTCATCACCGACCTCCTCGATTCACCGCGTCACGGTGGTTAGCAACACTCGGTGGCCTGAGACTCGATGCTGGGTAGAGCAAGTCTCGTGCTAGCTCGGACTCCGGACGTGCTTTCGGGCCGAGTGACTCCGCTCGGAGCATTTGGAGGGGGCCTCAAACGTGAGGGATCTGCATGGATCGGCCGGCGGAGCGTATCCGCGTCCGGAGAAGCGCACAGCCCTGTAGGGTCCCGTAGACACCTTCGCTGGGCTGCCGCCTGGACGGGGTGCTGGGGCGGTGGGAAACTGGCGCGGTGAAGCTCATGACTCCGTTGATTCTGCTGGTCTTCCTGTACCTCGCCGTCGTCGCGGGGATCTATTTCGCGCAAGACCGCTTGCTGTACATCCCGGGCGCCGTCGGGCCGGAGCAAGCTGAGCACCTCGGATTGGAACCTTGGCCGGATCGTGGTTCCTACCTGGGTTTCGTGTCGAAGGCCCCCCCGGCACAGCCCAAGGGGACATTCTTGGTGTGGCACGGCAACGCCGGATCAGCCTTGGACCGCGTCTATTACACACGAGCGTTGGAGAGCCGTGGGTACCGGGTTGTCTTGCTGGAATACCCCGGCTACGGGGCCCGAGATGGCAAAATGGACGAAGCGTCATTCGTCGCGGATGCGAAACAGGCGACGAGGTTGGCCGCGGAGCGATTCGGGGGAGCGCTCTACGTTCTGGGTGAGTCCATGGGATGTGCTCTCGCCACGGCCGTGGCGGCCGACCCGGACAACGGCGTCGAGGGAGTGGTGCTGATCACGCCCTGGGCCAACCTCCCCGATCTGGCGCAATCCACCTATTGGCTCTTGCCCGCGAAGTGGCTCACGCGTGACAAGTACGACAACATTCGGAATCTTCATGACTACGGCGGTCCCGTGGCAGTCGCGGTGTGCGAGAGGGACGAGGTCATTCCCAGTCGACATGCGAGACGGCTTCACGAGTCGATCCGTTCGTCGAAACGCCTGTGGGTGTTCGAGGCAGCCGGGCACAATTCCTGGCCGACGTCTCCCAAGGAACGATGGTGGGATGAGGTGCTGCAGTTCGTCACCCATCACACCGCGGGAGAGTGACTCACCCAGTTTCCGAACGGGCTCGACGACACGCGAGCGGGAGCCTTCTCGTCTTCGTCGCTCCGCTCAGCGCGAGAACGCCCGCCGCAACGTGAAATGCCCCACGAACTGCGACAGCCTCTCCTGGTATCCCGGTCCGAATGGGTTGATCGTCGGGTCGGGATTGTTGTTCGTCTTCTCCGCCTCGATCACGTACTCGATCGCCGTGTCGAAGGTCCAGGGCCCTGCACGGAACCCGATTCCACCGGTCACGTGATTCTCGGCGATCGCGGGAAACAGCGGTCTCAGCATCGAGTCGGGAACCGGTGAGATTCCGTGGTTGTAACCCACCCGAAACGCCCACGCACGCCAGGGTGTCAGCTCGGCTCCGATAGCCCACACCCACTGGTCCTCCCAACCCATCGCCATCGGGATTTCCCGGGACGGGGGCGCGCCCGGTCTGTCCGGGTTGGTCCCTTCGATCGAGACGGTTTCGATCGCACTCGACCATTGGACCCAGTCGACGTCCGTCGCGATCAACGCCGAGGGCGAGAGATTGTATGCCAGGCCCAGGCCAGCCTGCCGCGGCCACGCGAGACCGGAGAGCTGGGCGTCGTAGCCGACCTCTCCAAGCCCGAGGGCAGAGAAGTTCATGTTCATCGTGCCGCCGTCCAGGTTCAGGTCGGTCTCGGTGCAATAAGCCGCCCCGAGCGACACGCGCCCCCTCTGATACTGCGCCCCGAGGAGGAGTCCGTATCCGACGGTGGAGGCGTCTTCCACGGCTATGCCGAAGAACGCATCCCGGGGGCTGTCCCCGACCGTTCCGCTTTGATCCAGGTCGGAGAACACGGAAGTCCCCGGGAAGAAAGCCATGTCCGCCCGGACGTAGCTGACGTTCAGAGCGACGCCGACGGAAAGCGCCGGAAGAGCCCGCCAGGCGATCGTGGGCGTGACTTTCACGTGCGCCAGTTTCGTGCGCGTGACATCGGTGGCGGGGACGACGTCCCCGTCGAAGAAGCCGGGGGGAACGCCGGAGTTCTGCATGGCCGAGAAGGGCGTCGTGAGAGCCGCGTACTCGGCTCCCATCCCCCCCTGAACGAACAGGCCGACCCCGACCGTCACGTTCTTCACCGGAAGGACCAGGCCGAGAGAAGGAATCGGGTAGCGGTCCAGAACGTCACCCTGATCGTTGCCCAGATTGTCCGTGTGGTGAAGGGACGGGTTCATTCTCCCCACCCCCAAGTCGAGCTGCGGGTACGTGCACAGACCGATCCCCGCCGGATTGATGTTCATCGCTGCAGGGTTGTCGACGACGGCGAGGTCGGCTCCGCCCATGGCGATGGACTCGGCCCCGTGCCCGATCATGTTCATGCCATTCGAAGCGTCGGTCGCGGGCGCGACCAACGCCAGCGTGCCGATCAGCCCGAACGAGAGAGTTGTCGCGCGGCTAAAACACATGGTGAACATCCCCCTCGGATTCTTCCCGAGTACGTGCCGGTTGGGGTCAATGCATGCGGCTCAGAATGATGGCGAAGAGGACGGCGATCCAACCGCCTGAGATGGCCGCGTAGTGCAGGGCGGCGCCGGTGGACGTCAGGACTCCGGCGAACAGCGGAGGATCCTCGGCGTCGGGATCGCAACAGAGGCCTTCCTTGCTCTTCGCGCCCAGAACCTTGGGGGCGACGGAGAAGATCACCAAGGGCACGGCGGCGAAGAAGATCTTGAGTGCGAAGACTCCCATTCGCTCGGCGGCGACCGGGCCGTCGTGCGAGAAGTGCAGCAGCAAGGCTCGCGAGATTCCGGTGACGACAAGGAGTCCCACGACGATGCTCATGATGCTGCGCACTCGAGGAATGAACCGAGTTATGAATTTCTGTCTCTCTTCATACCCAAGGTGCGCTTTCAGCACCGGGAGGAGTACAAATGTCCCGACGAACATCGTTCCGAGAAATAGGACGACGCACAGGATATGGATCCACGTGAGCGCAATGTCGAGAAGCGCCATTGATGCCTCCCCAGGTTGGGAATTCGAACTGGCTACTCGGCGGAGGCTGCGGGCCGGCGCATGCGGGGAACAACCCGGGGCCGCTGGTGGTCGGGCGAGCCTCGAGGATGGTCCCACCACGCCGCTCCACCCGAATGCCTCCGGACCCTTCTATTCTAACCGATTCCTGATTTTCAAGTCCTGAATTATTCCCTCGGAACGCTGGTGCCGGCTTCTCGCGGCCGGGCGGCCGGTCCCCGTCGACGAGCTACTCCCGCCACCGTCCCTTCACACGCCCCCACGTTGATGCCTCGAGTGCTTCCTGGAGTCCTACTACGCCGCCCGGGAACGGCCCGACCTCAAACCAGCCGACGCCAGCGACATACTCCCAGGCGACGTCGCTCACCGTGATGAGGACGAATATCTCGCCGTTTGAATCGAGGAACTTGACTTCGGACGAACTCACGGGGAGATCGAAGTCGAACTGCCTGATCCAACCGACCGCCGGAGTGACACTCCACGCCTCCCCCGCAGAAGTGAAGCCAATCCATGCTCCACCCTGGGCGAAGGCGCCACCAATGATGTCCCCCGGGGAACCGCCGTCCCACTCTGCCCCCGCCCTCTCCGCCCCGAGCTGGTACGTGGCGGTCAGGCAGAGGATCCCGAGGGATACGTAGAAGAAGCGTCTAGCCATCTGAGGACCCTCCTGCTGGTCATGTGCAACCATTTCCTCTGAGCTAGTCCTGCGACTTGCGGACAACTCCCGCGCCGACGACCAAGAGCGAGGCCGCAGCGCCTCCGCCCAGGATCAGCTGTATCTCCTTGTATGCACCCGTTCCTTTCAACGCAAGCGCACAAGCGATCATGACAAACCCCCAAATGAGCGCGTTCGTGATCACCACCACAGGTCCTCTCCTCACGGTTCTCCTCCCTTGCGAAGCAACGACCGGTAGAGTGCGTGGGCACCGACGCGGCGAGCAGGCAAAGAACTTCGAAGTTGATGTATGCATATCCGGGCGGGGTGCCCGCGCGAGGTTTGCCCGTGGGACGCTATGCGTTGATTGCAGGAACGAACTCGTGGCATGAATCACACCACATTACCGGAGCAATACGACTCGCCCCTGGGATTCTCCGGTTCCCATCCGGACTCGGTAGAAGTAGACGCCTGCCGGAGTGGCCAGGCCGTGCCTATCGGTGCCGTCCCAGATCACGTTACCGAACCCCTCTTTGATGACGCGCTGGGCCCACTCTCGCACGAGACGACCACGCACGTCGTAGAGCAGGACTGTGGCGAAACCTGCTGACGACGGGCCTGCGAACGCGATTTGCGTCACGCCGCGGGTCGGATTCGGTGTCGCAGAACTCCAGAGGCCGATCCCGTGGGAAACGTCCGACTCGACTGACGTCGCGGAGCAACCCACGTCGAACGCTCCAATCAGACCACAAACCGGCGACTGCTCGGCTGCCGCTGGGGACAGCTCATTCAACGTGTAATCCCCACTTGTTGTCGGCGCGTCCCCGCAGAGCTCTGGTGCACAGAAGAGCGGATCCTGGTCGATGCTA
>JALGZO010000596.1 GCA_025774865.1 bacterium
GGGGGAACCGGCTTCGTTCGCGACCGTCCGGCGGAGTTCTCGGCCCGCAATGTTTCGCGCGAAGTCATCGTTGCCGGGATCGAGGCGGCGATCACGGATGTCACCGAGGGTCTCGCGGGGTTCGAGGACGACCGCTTGAGCGCCGCCTATCCTCGACCGATCGGCGATACCCACGCTCGGGTCGGTGATTTCCTCATCCACCTCGCCACGCATCTCGCGTTCCACCTCGGGCAGGTCGACTACCACCGACGCCTCGTGACGGGTGATTCGTACAGCGTGAGTCCGGTGGCGATTCCGGAGCTCTCGTCGGCGACGGCCGAAGAAGACGCGGCGCCGTGAGCACCTGGGAGCCGAGGGATCCGGGTTTCGAGCAGCGGATTCGCGAGAGCTTCGTCGAGCAGACGATCATGGCGACGCTGGGCGCCGAGCTCACGAGAGTGGAGCCGGGAAACATCGAGGTAAGAGTCCCGTTTCGCTCGGATCTGTCGCAGCAACACGGCTTCCTGCACGCCGGCGTTCTCACGACCGTGATGGACAGCGCGTGCGGCTATGCGGCGCTCTCGCTGATGTCGCCCGAGGCGGGAGTACTCGCGATCGAGTTCAAGGCGAACTTCCTCCGACCGGCAAAGGGCAACATCGTCGCGCGGGGCACCGTATTGAAGCCCGGTCGGACGATTAACGTCTGCCGTGCGGACACATTCGTCGAGAACGAGGGCCGTGAGATTCTCGTGGCGACGATGCTCGGGTCCATCACGACGGTCGTCGGCCGGGAAGGAATCGTGGGGTAGTGCGCAGGAGCCTCGTCATCGCGGTCGCGTGGATTGCGGCCTGCTCCCGTCCGGTCGCGACCGGTCAGCCCCCGGAGGCGGAGACACTCCTCGCTCGCGAGAACGGCACGCCTGCGGTGACGATCGTTCGCGCCGAGATCGACGGGCACTCGGCGTGGATGTTTCTCGACTCCGGGGCGGAGATGTCCGTGCTCGATCAACGTGTCGCGGACCGTTGGGGTCTCCGTTCGCGGTGGCGGGCCACGGCCGGAGAGTGCAACATCCCGGTGGGTATCGTGCGCGGAAAGCGGCTCGAAGTAGGTGCAGTCGCCCTCGAGGGACCGTGGTTCGCCACGTTGGACATCGGCGGCACGGGACTCCTCGACGATCTCGAGCTGCCGCACGAGATCGAGGTGGCGGGGATCCTCGGCGCGCCGCTCTTTCAGAATGCGATCGTCGCCATCGAATACGGAGACCTCGTGGATCAGGTCTCCGTCTGGCCGAAAGGAGAGGCCTCCGTCACGGCCGCGACCTGGATTCCGCTGCACGTGGCCGAGTCCCGCGCCTTCGTGGATGCGAGCCTCGACCGGGCGGGCGCGGCCCGCTTTCTCGTGGACACCGGGAAGAACGGCTCGCTCAGCCTTCTCTCGGGTTTCGTGCGCGAGCACGCGATCGACCGTGGGCGAAAGCTCCGGCCCGCACCGAACCGCCGCCTCTGCGGAGTGACCGAGGAGCTCGTCACCGAGCTCGACTGGTTCGAGCTCGGCGGCTTCCGCCTCGAGAGACCGACGGCCGCGCTGAAGGTGCGCGGGTCCCCCGGCGACGATGCCATCGCGGGCGAATCGGGAATGGTGGGTCAGGGGTTCCTTCGCGACTTCGACGTCGTGTTCGACTACGCGCGTGGCCGGCTCGGCCTGACGCTCCGCCCGTGAACGTGGGAGCGCGGCGCATCGTGCGGCCCGACGATTTCTTCCGTGCGGCTGGACCGTTTCTCCTGAAGGCCGAGGCGGAGAACTGCTTGATCCTCGGGGTTGTGGGAGCGCTCGCTCCCGACTCCGACGCGTGTCTCGTTGTCGCGGAGGTGGACGGTGAGGTGGTCGCGTGCGCCATGCGCAGCATTCCGCACAAGGCGGTTCTCTCCGCCGGCCCTGGCGATGCGATGCGCGCCTTCGCCCGAGACCTCTTCCGCGATCACGCCGATCTTCCTGCGATCGTAGCCCCGGAGCGCGAGGCGGCCGAATTCGCGGCCGAGTGGCGGAAGCTCACCGGCGCATCCTTGCGACGGGGAATGCACCAGGGCATCTACGAGTTGGATCGGGTCGACTGGCGGCGGGCCACGGCGGAGGGACGCATGCGGATCGTGAAGGCTCGCGACCGGGCACTCCTCGGAACGTGGATCGCGGACTTTTGTCGAGAGGCGCGGGTGGACCCGCCCGACGACGTCGCGGCCTACGTGGACGCTCGCATTCGACACCGGGCCACGGTGGTTTGGGAGACCGACCGCCCGGTGGCGCTCGCCGGGTACTCGGGGGCGACACCGAACGGTGTTCGCATCAGCCTCGTTTACACGCCGCCGGAGAACCGCGGGCAGGGCTACGCGACGACTCTCGTCGCGACCCTTTCCGATTCGCTCCTGCGAGAGGGTCGGAAGTGGTGCTTCCTGTTCACGGATCTCTCGAATCCGATCTCGAATCGAGTATACGAGAGGATCGGATACCGTCGTGTGGGCGAAGTCCTGGACGTGCACTTCCAGCTCGGCGAGACCTCGGAGTGAGCGGGCGGGCGAAGTGTTTCGAGGCCGCGATCTACCGGGTCGGTGCGCTGCGCTGCGTCGACGTGTCCACGTCCGTGTCGAAAACATTTGGCGAGGGACAGCGGACCCCGGTCCGGGTGACAATCGGCGGGGTCGAGGAACAAACGAGCCTCGTACCGAAAAGGGGCGGCGGACATCGCCTGTTTCTCGGCGCAGCGGTGAGAAAGGCGGCGGGCGTCGACACCGGGGACCGGGTCCGAATCGAGATCCGGCCGGACCCGAGAAGCGGCGAACCGGATTTGCCACCGGCGCTCGCGGAAGCGCTCCGGCGAACGGTCGGCGCGATGGACGAGTTCCTCTCCCGAAGTCCGGCCGACCGGCGGCAGCTCGTGCGCTGGGTGGACGAGCCGAAGAGCCCCCAGGCCCGGAGGAACCGCGTGGAGAAAGCGATTCGGATGGTGCTGCGCGGGAAGCCGGATCCGAAACCGAGGAAGGGGGAATCGTGAGGCATCGATTCATCGTCGCGTTGCTTCGCGTCGAGTCGCAGGAGCTGTGGAAGAAGAAATGAGAACGGCGATCGAGACCGAACGCCTCGTCCTGCGGGAGATGAGCCTCGACGATCTGGACTTCGTCGCAACGATGCTCGCTCACCCCGAGGTCATGCGCTTCTGGCCGCAAGTCTACTCCCGAGACGAGTCGGAGACCTGGGTGCGGCGTCAGGGTGAGCGCTACGCGCGGGACGGTCACGGCTACTGGCTCGCGCTCGACCGGGCCAGCGGAGAGCCGGTGGGCCAGGCCGGGATTCTCATGGTGGAGATCGCCGGCCGGGAAGAACCGGGACTCGGCTACCTCATTCACCACCCGTTCTGGCGACGGGGTTTCGCGACGGAAGCGTCGACGGGGAGCCTCGACTACGCGTTCGATCGGCTCGAAATTCCGCGCGTCGTCAGCCTCATTCGGCCCGAAAACGTCCCGTCGCTCGGGGTCGCTCGCAAGATCGGCATGAGGAAGACGGGTCGCACGACGTACGCCGGACTCGAGCATCTCGTGTACGAGATCGCCCGGAAGGACTTCACCGCCTCGCGAGAGACCGTGGCCGAGGCGTCGGACGACGGGGCACTGGCGTGAGGGACGTCACGATCCGCGAGTATCGCGACACCGACCTCGACGCGTGTCGTCACCTGTGGCGTGAGCTCACGCAGCGCCATCGCGACATCTATGGCGACTCTTCGATCGGCGGCGACGATCCGGGTCGGCTCTTCGACGAATACCTCGAGAATCTCGCCCTCGTGGGCCCGTGGGTCGTGGAGTGGGATTCCGCCGTGGTCGCGCTGGGTGGTCTCCTCGTCGAAGGCTCCCAGGCCGAGGTCGAGCCCGTCGTGGTGCTCAGCCGCTGCCGCTCGCACGGGATCGGCACCCGCCTCATCGAACATCTGATCGAAGAGGCCCGCCGGCGGGGGGTGCGCTCGCTGAGTGTTCGCCCCGTGGCTCGTAACGCGGAGGCGATGGCCTGTTTCCGTCGCGCCGGGTTCTCATTCCTGGGACATGTCGAGATGTTTCAGGATCTGGTCCGGGGCGACCGCAAATGGAAGCGCGGGATCACGCTTCACGGGGAAGAATACCGGTATTGAAAGCGTCATCGTCGTGGTTGAGGAAGCCGTGACGCTCGAGCCCCTCCAGTAGATCCTTCGAGAAACGAATGTTCCCTTCCCGTGTGTACTTCACCGTGGTGTACACCTGCGCGAGGTTCTTCACGCCGGACTCGCGGATCCTGTCGGCAAGATCCGGAAACGCCATGTAGCGGTTCCAGCCTTCCGTCTCGCGATCGCGGTAGGTCTGCGCGATGCGGTCTTCGTCGAAGTCGTGATAGCGCTCTTCGTGGACGATGCTCTCGACCGGCAGCCGGGCCCGCGTCTCCGGATCCTCTGCCGGCTTGCCCACGACCATCGTGGTGGCCGGAAAGACACCGAGGGGAAGGTCGAAGAAGTCGACGAGCTGTGGAGTCGCGCAGAGCGTCGTGCCCATGTAGCAGATCCCGTAGCCGAGCGACTCCGCGGCGAGCGCGGCGTTCTGCGCGGCGATGAGCGCGTCGGCGAACCCCACGAGAAAGCAGAGGAAGTTGTCGTAACCGGGGTCGGCCTCGCGGGCACGGCACCAACGATTCATGCGGTTCCAGTCGACCAGGAACGTCAAGAGCACCGGCGCCTCGTTGATCATGTCCTGCTCGAAATGCATCTTCCACAGGGCGGCTCGTCGGTCGGCGTCCTTCGTGACGATGATGCTGTAGGTCTGCATGTTTCCGCTCGAGGACGCGCGGGTGGCGGCGTGGATGATCGCGTCCAGGTCGTCCGGCGGTAGGGGATCGGGCCGATAGGTCCGGATCGACCGGTGCGCGGCGATCGTGTCGAGCAGGTTCATCGGTTCTCTCCGGTCGCGGGTCGGGAGCGGCTGCGGTATGATCGGCCGAAGAAAGCCCGACCGTCGCGCTTTCGTCAACCGGGGACGGTCCCTTGCTCTCTTCGTTCCGATTGCTCACGCTCGCCGCGGCTTGTGCCGCCGGCGCGGCGGTGTTGTCGTGCGCCGTGGGCAGCTCGACGACGACTCGCAGCGTCGACGATATCGATCAAGAAGTCTCGGTCGGTACGTCGTACTCAGTGCACGGAAGCCAGCCCGGCGCGTGGCTCGAACAAGCGAGGCAGCACGCGAGGGACGCGCGGTTCGGCGAGGCGAAGACCCTGTTCCAGCGGGTCTACGATTCGTCGTCGGCGAAGCCCGATCAGAAGGCGAGCGCCCTCCTGGGACTCGGCCGCGTCCACGCGAACGTGCTGAATCCGAACCGCAGCGACGAGAAGGCTCGCGCATATTTCGAGCGGGTGGTTCGCGAGTTCCCCGACACCGAGCAGAGGCAGGAGGCCGAAGACGATGACCTCGGCCCGTCCGAGTGACGCCCGACCGCGCCGAAATTCGCGACGTTCTCGAGCTCGTCGCACGCGAGGCGGCTGCGTACCTCGAGGGGCTCGACGAACGACCCGTCCGCTCGCCTGCTCTCGAGAAAGCGGCCTTGTCGTTCGGCGGCGACCTGCCCGAGGTCGGCGAGGGGGGCGCCGCGGCGTTGCGCGAGCTCGTCGAAAAGGGGCTCGACGGCACGGTCGCCACGAGCGGCCCCCGCTCCTTTCACTTCGTCGTCGGGGGCGTGACCCCGGCGGCCCTCGGCGCCGACTGGCTCACGACCGTCTTCGATCAGATCGCGTGACGACGGGCGCGACGATGGCGAACTTCGTCGGGCTCGCCGCGGCGCGCGAGTGGTGGGGGGAGCGACACGGTCTCGACGTGGCCGAGAGCGGCCTGTCCGGGATGCCCTCCGTGCCGGTCTTCTCCAGCGGGCACGTCCACGCTGCCACTCTGAAGTGCCTCGCCATGCTCGGGATCGGCCGCTCGTCCCTTCGCCTCTTCCGCCGCGACGATATCGGGCGCCTCGACACGGACGCCCTGGCGATCGCCCTTCGCGAGCTCGACGGAGCGCCGGCGATCCTCGTGGGCAACGCGGGTGAAGTGAACGCCGGCGAATTCGATCCGCTCGAAGAGCTTGCGGACCTCGCCGACGAGTATGACGCGTGGCTTCACGTCGACGGAGCGTTCGGACTGTTCGCGCGCCTGACCCCGCGGACCGCTCATCTCGCGGCCGGCGTGGAGCGGGCGGATTCGGTCACGGTCGACGGCCACAAGTGGCTCAACGTTCCGTACGATTGCGGCTTCTCGTTCGTGGCCGAACCGGAGCGCCTCGTGAAGGCGTTCTCGTACACCGGGGACTACCTGCCCGCGCTCGATGATCCGCACCCGAACTTCGGCACGATCGGACCCGAGAGCTCGCGCCGCGCGCGCGCCCTCGCGACCTGGGCGACGCTCCGAGCCTACGGCCGGCGAGGATACCGTGAGATGGTCGAAGGACATCTCGATCTCGCGCAGAAGCTCGCGAGCCTCGTGGACGCCGCTCCCGATCTGGAACGACTCGCCGACGTGCCGCTCAACATCGTGTGCTTCCGTTTCAACCCGGGCGGCGAGCCCGAGGAGGAGCTGAACCGCATCAACCATCGTCTCGGAGAGGCGATTCTGGAGGACGGCCGCTTCTACGTGGGCACGACCAAGTACGGATCGAAGACCGCGCTCCGACCGGCGCTCGTGAACTGGCGGACGCGGGAGTCGGACGTGGACGGATTCGTCGGGGTGGTTCGAGAGCTCGGCGCCCAGGTGGTCGCGGCGGAACGCGGCTGACAGGACTTGCCCGCGGATCCGCGGCGAGGCAAAATCGCCGGGCACAAACGGCCGGAGAGGGACACGATGTTCGGAGCGATCGCGGGCGACGTCATCGGCTCCAGGTACGAATGGAACAGGACGAAGAGCCCCGATTTCGCGCTCTTCCTCGAGGAGACGACATACACGGACGACACGGTTCTGACCGTGGCGGTGGCGAAGGCGCTCCTCGACGATCTCGACTACGCGGACACGTTGAGGCACTTCGGTAGGCGCTACCGGGGGCGCGGCTATGGCGCCATGTTCGCCGCCTGGCTCGCATCACCGGAAGCCGGACCCTACAACAGCTGGGGGAACGGGTCGGCGATGCGCGCTTCCCCCGCCGGTTTCGCACGGAACTCGGTGGAAGACGTACTGGATGAAGCACGCCGCACGGCCGAGGTCACGCACGATCATCCCGAAGGAATCAAGGGTGCCCAGGCGACGGCTCTGGCGATCTACCTCGCCCGGACGGGCGTCTCGAAGGACGACATTCGCCGCGTGATCGGGAGACGTTTCGAATACGATCTCGGTCGAACGGTCGACGAGATGCGACCGACCTACGACTTCAACGAGTCCTGTCAGGGAACCGTGCCCGAGTCCATCATCTGCTTTCTGGAGTCCACCGACTACGAGAGTGCCATCCGCCTCGCCGTGTCGATGGGTGGCGACGCGGACACGATGGCGTGCATCACGGGCGGGGTCGCGCAGGCCTTCTACGGGGAGATTCCCGACGGGATCACCCGGGAAGTGGAGCGGCGACTTCCGGACGAGTTCCTGGAGATCGTCGGACGATTCGAATCGAGCTTCGGCGTCGTCCGGAGCGCGTGAGGAGGACCATGGGCGCGTCTTGGATCAGATATCTCGGACTTCTCGGATTGCTCGGTCTGCTCGGCCTGCTCGATCAGCGCTTCTCCGTGTTCGGGGCGTTCGGCGCGTTCTCGGCCTGGGGAAGCGAGAACCAGGTTCTCCGCCGACTGTCTTATCTCGGTTTCCTCGGCTTCCTGTCGTTCCTCTTCCTTTTCCGCGAATGCGGCTCCTCCGGGACTCCTTGATCTGGTGAGTGCGCCGGTTCCGTCATGAAGTCGGTGCCTGTCGTCCTGCTGGGTCTCGTCGCCTTCTGGGTGGCGAGCGACTTCGTCTATTCGCGTGTCGTGACCTGGCGCCTCGGCCGCTGGGAGTCGTCCATCACTCGCGGCGCGGGCGGCGTCCAGGCCGGCGCGGCCGCGTACGAGATCGGCACGGGGGAAACGGCGCTCCTCTTGGTCCACGGTATCGGCGACTCGCCGCGCCAGTGGCACAAGATGGCGCC
>JALGZO010000597.1 GCA_025774865.1 bacterium
CTCTCGAAGCTGCGAGATCGATTCCAGCTGAGCCCGAGGAGCACCACCAAGATGATCCCTACGGCGACGCCGCTCGGCCTCCCGAATCGCCGTGTGAGTCCGGCGGCGCCGGCCGCGGCGAGCGCGATCGGGCCGAGGCTGGCCGGATAGACGAAGTGATCCGCTACGTAGCTGTACCGGAAGAAGTAGACGTTGAAGAACCCGAGCGTGGGGAGGAGGGTCCCCGCGAAGAACAAGACGGCGACGAGAGGGCCGCGCCCGACTCTCCTTCGAAACAACCACAAGCCCGCGATCAACGCGACCTCGATCAGCAGGTAGAGATACTGCCACCAGACGCTGGCGTCGATTGTCCATCGCTCGTAATTGAATGACAGGCCCAGCGGCCAGACCAGCTTGGCCACATAGAACCCGAGCGCCCGGCTGGCGACGAGGAACCGCTCGACCCACGAAAGATCCCAGAGATCGCCCGACGCTCCACCGCGAGTCGTCTCGATCCACAGGGTCAGCAGGCCCATCGCCAGGCCGAGCAAGAACATGGGAACGAGCGGAACCACGCCGTCCAGGCGCAGGCGCCCCCGCTTCCACCAGAGCACGAGCAAGAGCGCGGCGGGGAGGCTCAAGGTGGCGGTCTTGCTGAACAGAGCAGCGCAGAACAGTCCCAGGCTCAGGAAGTAGAATCGCCACCGTCCCGGAGGCGACGAGGACCCGAGTCCGGCAAAGCGAAGATAGGTGAGTGCGGAGAGGAGGTAGAAGGCGACGGAGAGGACGTTCTTCCTCTCGGCGACCCACGCGACCGATTCGACGTGCAAGGGGTGAAGGGCGAAGATCGCGGCCGCGAACCACGCGCCGCGCACCGAAAGTCGAAGGAGCAAGACCCATACGAGGAGACTGTTCAGGGCGTGGAGAACCACGTTCACTAGGTGGTAGCCCAGGGGTTCGACGCCCCACAGTTGATACTCGATCCAGAAGGTCGTGAAGACGAGCGGGTAGTACTGAGGGGTCGCCCCCTGCTCGAGCCAGATCTGCTTCAAGCCTCCCACGTCTCGAAGCGTGAGGTTTTCGGTGACGTAGTTCTCGTCGTCCACGATGTACCCGGCGTTCGTGGCCGGGTAGTACGCGGCGAGCACCAGAACGACGAGGAGGGCTCCCGCCCACCCGGGACTTCCTTTCCAGTTCACCCCCGAAGTCCTCCCGTGCGCCGATCCCCGGCGCCTCGCTGCCCACAGTCTGCCCGAGAATCGCCCCGAGCGGCACGGGGCAAATGAGGTTCGCGCTGGATGCGTGTGTCAACGGCGGTCGAGGGCACCGGACACTCGCGGTCGTCCCGATTTGATCGACCGCTCGCGCGTCACTGTCGTCGCGCGCCACGGTTTCTTGCTCCGGAGTATGCCTCCTCGCTGCCGCGGTCGCGCTGCTGGCGGCGGCGTGCGATCGCGAGCCGGCAGTGCAAGGGGGGGATTCGTGTCAGGGCGACGTCACAGATCTGGCTAGCTGGTCCGCGACGCGTCGAAGGCGAGTCCGGGCTTCCGCGGCCACGTCCTGAATCGCCGGATCAGCCCCGAGCTCGCCGAACGACATGAACTGATCCGGGTCGCCGATGCGTACGATGGAACCGCCTTCGGGCCTGCTCTCGACCGTGAGATTACACGGCAGCATGAGACCCACTTCCGCCCTGCGGGAAAGCGCCCGGTGGGCGAGCTGAGGATTGCAGGCGCCGAGGATCACGTAGGGGCGAAACTCCTCGTCCAGCTTCTCTCTAAAAGTCTCGCGCACGTCGATTCTCGTGAGGATGCCGAATCCCTCCTCCTTCAAAGCTCCGGCCACGCGCTCCACCGTGTCGTCGTACGACAGCGTCGACTCGACTTCGAACCCCAAAGCGTTGCTCATCTCGCGATTGCCTCCTTTCCCGCGTCTACCATACCCGGACGCGGCGATCCGGACGACGGACCATCGGAGCGTCCGGCCGGCAGCCGAAAGCTTCCGCAAACTCCGGCAGGTTGGACAGCGGTCCGTTGACGCGCCAGTACGAAGGCGCGTGAACGTCGCGCTCCACGTCCGTCTTCAGTTCCTCCGGTCGGATGGTCTCCCTCCAGTTGTGCGCCCAGGCGAGAAAGAAGCGCTGCTCTCCCGTGAAGCCGTCGATGAGATCGGGCTCTGCTCCGTTCAGCGAACGGCGCCAGGCGTGAAAGGCCAGGGTCACACCGCCGAGATCTGCGATGTTCTCGCCGAGCGTGAGAGTGCCGTTCACCCGTACGCTGTCGAGGACGACGTAGTCGTCGAACTGCTCGACGAGCCGCGACGCGGCCGCCTCGAACTGCGCGGCGTCTTCGTCCGTCCACCAGTCTCGGAGATTGCCCTCGGCATCATACTGTCGGCCCTGGTCATCCAGCGCGTGGGTGATCTCGTGGGCGATGGTCGCCCCGATGGCTCCGTAGTTCATGGCGGGATCGCGGTTCGCGTCGAAGAACGGCGGCTGGAACTTCGCGGCCGGGTACTCGATGGCGTTGCGAGCCGGGATGTACGCGCCCGTGAGACGTTGCGGATTCAACGCCCAGAGGTCCGGATCCGGCCGGCCGATCCGAGAGAGATCGCGATCCACCCGGAATCGCGAGATGTCCGCGACCATCTCGAGCAGCGAGTCCTCCTCGTGGAGCTCTAGGGCAGTGTGATCGAAGGTCTCGTCCGGATACCCGATGCGAACGTCCATCGTTCTCAGCTTGGCGAGCGCTTCCTGTCGCGTCGCCGAACTCATCCACTCCAGCTCCTGGATGCGGTCCCGGAACACCGCGAGAATGTTGTCCACCATCTCCTCGGCCGTTGCCTTGGCGGCCGGTGGAAACGAGGCCTGCGCCCATTGCCGACCGAGAGTCTCTCCGAGCGCGAAGTCCGCGAGGCTTTCGCACATGCGGATGCGGGGCGGGGGGGCGACGGATCCGGACCAGAGGGCGCGAAGATCCCCGTCGAGGGCGGCCAGGTGCGAATCGAGGAAGCGAGAAGCGCGCCGGACGAGCCACCACGAGAGATAGCTGCGCCAGGCTGCCACCGCCTGGTCGGTCAGAAGGTGGTCGACCTGAGTCAGGAATTCGGGCTGGGCGACGTTGTACTCCTCCGGCTCCGGGACCCCCAAAGACTCGAAGTAAGCAGCCCAGTCGACCGACGGCGTCATCGCCCGCACTTCGGCGCGAGTCATGCGGTTCGTGACGCGATTCGGATCGCGTCGCGCTTCTCGCGACATGGTCGCGCGGGCCAGCAAAGTCTCCAACTCGAGCACCCGCACCGCCTTCGTGCCCGCTTCCACGGCGTCGTGTCCGAGAAGCTCGAAGGCACGTTGCACGAGCGCGAGGTATTCCTCGCGCAGAGATTCGAAGTCCTCCCCCTCGTTCAGGTACCAGGTCGAAACCGGCAGCGTCAATCCACCCTGCGAGAGCTCGGCGATCATCATGGAAGCGTCTTCGGGATCGCTCGTCGCCCCGAGCTCGAAGGGGACGCCCACTCCGATCCGGTGCAAAGAGCCGAACGTCTCGGCGAGCGTTCGCGTGTCCCGAACCATCTCGACCTGGGAGAGGAGCGCTTCCAAAGGCTCGTCACCTTCCCGCTCCACGCGCTCCGAGTCCATGCAGCACGCGAAGAAGAGTCCCAGCTTGCGTTCTCCGCTGCCTGTGGCCGCCGATTCCCACGACTCGGCCGCCTCCCAGAGCTTCGCCCGGAGCGTTTCCCGGGTCCGCTCGTTGACCTCCGCGTAGGCGCTCCAGCTCGCTCGATCGTCGGGCACCGGATTTGCGGTCATCCAGCCACCGTTTGCGAAGCGGTAGAAGTCGTCACAGGGCACGCACGTCGTATCGAGGTGTGTCGGAGACGTCTCTTGCGCCGAGGCGAGTGCGGCGGATACGAGCAGGAGGGTCGAAGGAAGAAGCGTCCGGATCACGGGCTCCTCCGCGTCGGGGTCGGGGCGTGGGCGCTAAGCATAGGACGTCTGAACCGGGCTCTCGGTTGCGGACGAAAATGTGACCTGTCACCCCAACGCGGATGCCTCAGCGGGCGACGCGCTTGTCGCTCTCCCGCCGTAGGGTCTGCGACTCGCGCGCAACCGCACCGACGGAATCGAGCTGCTCCTGGATCTCTTCGAGCTCGCGTTGCAGTCTCCGGCGCTCGGCCCGCAAGCCCTCGGCATAGGCCGAGCTGATCGCGCGACCCTGCTCGTCGGCCGTGAGTGCTATGTCACGGGCCTCGGCGGCATCGGACGTCGCCAGGGTAACCCCGGCGTCCAGACGCTCCAGCTCCAGTCGAGTTCTGCCCTCGAGGTTCGTGAGCTGGTGCTTCGCGTCGTCGAGCCGGAGAGCCAACCCGTTGATGTGTTCACGCACGCCGTCGAGGGCGGCCAGGTCCGTCTCCACGGATTCCACCCGGGTTGCGAGCGTTCGCTCCACTTCAGCGAGCTCGCCGCGCACGCTTTCGAGCTCGTCCCGAACCGCCTGCGTTTCTGCGGCTCTCTCCTGGTCGCGCTGCTCCAGTGCGGCCTGCTGTTTCTTCAGATCTCCCTTCGTCGCCACCCCCAGCACCCCACAACCCATCAGCAGCACGAGGGGGACCACGAGTAGCCCCCTCTTCGCGATATCGAGCATGATGTCCTCCCCGGCGGAGCGTACCGCTCCACCGATTTCTTCGTGGGATCATTCGGCCAGGGGAGGGGGCCGGACCGGGGCCGGCGGGGCTGCGATGCCCTCATCGACAACCTACCAATAGACAACGTACCAAAAAAGAGGCCCGAGAGCGACGCCGACACGCCGTCGAGCCCGATTGGAGTTCGGCGCCGGCCTCCATCGGCCGATACCAATCGCGGACTTGGCCGCCCTCATTGAAGGAGGCGACGATGAGGCCGCGCATCTCTTGGGCCCTGCTCGGTGTCGTTCTGTCGGCCGGGCTGGTCACCGCGCAGGAGCCGCTCGATCTGTTCGAGAACGAGCCCGCGCTTTCGGCAGAATTCGTTCGGGTCGCGACATGGAACCTGCGGCACATCAACGTCGAAGGTGGCGCCGGCGACTTCCTCGTGGGAACGACGGAGGAACAGGATTTCGCGATCCTCACGGCGACGTACGCCAAAGCGATCGAAGACCTGGATCTGGAGCTCGTGGCCGTCGTGAAGCACCAGCCAAGACAGGGCGAGCCGAATCGCCTCCATCAGATCCGTGACCATCTGAATGCCGACCACGGAGACCTCTGGATGGCAGACGAGTCCGAGATCGAGTACGACAACTCGAACGGCCCGTTCGGCGGCCTCCAGTTCGGCCTCCTCTGGAAATCCGATCGAATCACGATCGATCCCGATGAAGACACCCTGCTTGCCGAACTTCGTCAGCCGAGGGACGCGTCCGGGGATCTTCTCCATCGTCGGCTTCGCGCCCCCTGGATGGTTCCGGTACGCGCCGGCAATCTC
>JALGZO010000598.1 GCA_025774865.1 bacterium
ATCCGCGTTGTGGAACAGGAACTGCGCCGCTTCCTCGAGTGCCGCGAACGACTCTCGCTTAAGCGTCGCCTGGCCCGAGTCGAAGAACACGCCCTTGAGCGTCATCTACTTCGGAAGGTTACTGAGATCGAAGTTGCGGACCGGCGCCTCTTTCTCGGCGATCTTGACCGGCTCCACCGGAGCGATGTAGCCGGAGCTCGCCACCGAGACATTATAGGTGCCGGCTTCGACCTCGATCTCGAACAAACCGGTTTCGGGATCGACCGTCGTGGTCTTCGTGGTCTTGCCGCGAGCGGTCACGGTCGCAACGAGATTCGCGCCCGTATTCGCATCATGGACGTAACCGGAGATCACGCCCATCCGGGCCGAGATGTCGCGGTCGAGTGACACGTCGTGGCTCGCGAGGTCGCCTGCGATCACGTTCGCGGTCGAGAGGAGCGTCTCGTAGCTCATCACGTTGAACTCGAGGTCCGCCTCTCCCTCCGGAACCTTCTCGAGAAAGTAGCTACCGGAGGAGGGATCCGACTCGACCCACGTGTCCGTACCCGCTACCCGAACGCGGCCGAACAGCGGGGCCCCGGTCACGGCGTCACGGATGCTTCCGCGAACGCTACCGAAGGTGTTTCGCTTCGTCATCGTGAAGTCGAGCTCGACCGCACCGTGGGCCGGGATCTCGACGACGCGCGTCTTCGCGTTGTAGCCCTCGGCCGACAGCTCGAGTACGGCATAGCCCTCCACGACCTCGGTCTTGAACTGGCCCTCCAGGTCCGACTTCACCGGCCCTTCCTCGGAGTTGCGCACCTTGATCGCCGCGTTCGCGACGGGCTCACCGGTGTCAGCGTCACGAATCACGCCGAGAAGGTGACCCTGCACGGGGGTCACATGGCCCCCGAGCGTGATGCCGGACACGATCTGCCACGGCGGAGCGGAACTCTCGGAGGACACCCGGATGTCGTAGGCCGCCGTCCAGACGAAGGCGCCACCGGGCGACGACCAGCGCACTCCCGGAGTCACGGCCATCGGATTGTCGGAGAAGTCCAGGTCGGCGTCCGTGTCGTACTGGCCGGACCACTCCGCAAAGAACGACCAGTCCCTCGGCACCGCGACCTCGAAGCCGGCCCCGTAGAGCATCTGGTTCCCGTGCACGGTCGACCGGGGAATGGTCCCTTCGCCCGCCGTCGCGTCCCAGGCCGCCTCGTCGAACTCCTCGGTCCGTCCGAGGTACCCGCCGTTCGCGTGGAACGCGAACTTCGCTTCGTCGAGCTGGTCGCGGTACGCGTACGTGAGGTTCAGTTGGCCACCGATGTCGAGGCCGGGCGAGTCCCACGTTCCGATGAGGGCGTTCCCGTCACTGAGTCCGCTCGCCACGAAACCCTCCGCCCCGACCATGAAGTTTCTCATCGTCGCGGGCGTCAGCAGTGTCTTCACGTGGAAGCCGATGTCGCCGGCTCCGATCTTCGTCTCCGATTCGCCGACCGTGAATGCGTCGACGAACTGGCCCTCGACCGAACCGCGAAGGGCCAGCTCGACGTAGTGGGTGGGCGAGAACGAGAAACTGACGTGGCCGCCACCGAATCCGATCTTCTCGGAGCGCCCGCGCGGAGACTCCGCGCCGGAGTAGAACTGGCGAGCGTAAGAACCGTACACCGTGCCCGCGACGTAACCGGGAGCCGCCGGCTCCGCGGAATGAACTCTGAGCATACCCTGCAGTCCGGACGGAGTCGGACCAGCCGCCGGCGCGCCCGTCACGGACATCGCCAACCCCGCGACGACCCCGAACGGGACGCCGAGGAACCTCTTCATGGAAAGCATCGTTTCCTCCTGGTCAGCCTATGATTCCCTTGCGGTCCTTGAATCGGCGTCTGGAGGCGATCTCTTGACCCGGTTTTGCGCTTCTTGGAGGGGACCTGTCGTCTTGTCGGGGCGGTGGGAAACCCGAGCGTCAGCGGCGCCGGCGGACCCGGATTCGGGCCGAATCGCCGCTCCGCTCCACGTCGACCAGCTCCTGGCCATGGCCGCGGCACCAGAGCCGGACGTCCTCTTCGGCCGCCGGATCGTCGGCGATCAGGAGCACCGTGGCGCCCTTCTCGACGGTAACGACCCGTTCCGCAAGCCTGATCACGGGAATGGGGCACAGAAGCCCGCGGGCGTCTTCGACGACGTCGCCAGGGGCATCTTCTCTCATCAGGAGGAACCCGGCAGGGCCTCGACCTTCTCCTTGGCCTTGATGGGAGCGAGCTCCTTCATCTCGCGCTCGGTGCCGAGGAACCGCATCTCCATCCATCCGAGATGACGACCCATGAGGCACTGCGCCCACCCCTGGTGGAACCGGACCACCTCGACGCCGGTCCCGAACTGGTACTCCTGGATGACGTTCGCTTCGGAGCGCGGTCGATCCCGGAAGGCCGCCTGATCCCGAACGACATAGAAGGTGTCCGTGTCCAGCGTGAGAATGAGATCGCGGCGCTGCGTGCGAGAGGACGTGAACGTCTCATGGTGCCGCCAGCCGGCGTCGGAGCTCGCGACGAAGGAAACCGGACCTCGCTGCACGAGACGAAGATCCCCGAACGAGAAGGACGACTCGTAGACGCGGTCCGCGTCGAGACAGGGAACGGATACCGAGTACTCGCCTTCCTGGTTCAGCGAATCCACCGCCGTGTACGCGAAGCACGTGTCGTAGTCGAGCGACCAGAATCGCGTGCCGGGCTGGCGGCTCTCGACGCAGATCTCGCTCTTGATCTCGATCATGATCGCTTCGGGAAGAAGGAGGCCGTCGGAGGTCTTGATGGCACCGGCGACTCGGAAGAGCTCGATCCCGTCCAGGAGCCGCGCGTACGCGTCCGGCCGCGGATCGAGGTTTTGCTGAGGTCCGCCGGGGCGAACGGCGCTCGAGCGGGTTCCGCTGCAGGAAACGAGCGAGAGAGACGCGAGCCCACCCAGCAACACTACCGCCATGGCTCGGTCCCACGCCATCTCGCGACCTCCACGGACGGAATCCCCTTGAGAGGGACTTCCGCGTTTCGATACGCTCCGGGCTTGCCCTGGGTTCCAGGATAGGAGGGGCCCCGTTCCCATGCAACCGCGCAGCGAGTCAGGTCCCCCCATCGCCACGAGACCGAGCCTCAGCACCCTGAGCCTCGGCGAGCTCCGGGAGCTCATTCTCTCCCGGGGCCTGCCGGAGTACCGCTACCGCCAGCTCGCGCGCTGGCTCTACGACAAGGGTGCGGAGTCCTTCGACGAGATGACCGACTTCTCCCTCGAGCTGCGGCGCGAGCTGGAGCGCGAATACGCGCTCGAGCGCTTGGAGGTGGCGTCACGCCGCGACAGCGCCGTGGACGGCTCCAGCAAGTACCTCTTCCGGCTCGCGGACGGGGCCGCGGTCGAGTCGGTGTTCATGCCCACCGAGAAGCGGGTGACGCTCTGCATCTCCTCTCAGATGGGCTGCACGCTGGATTGTGTCTTCTGTCAGACGGGACAGATGGGGTTCTACCGGAATCTCGAGCCGCACGAAATCGTCGGGCAGCTGATTCCGCTCTGGAAGCGCGTACGAGGAACGGGTACCCGCACGAACGTCGTGTTCATGGGGATGGGCGAGCCGTTGCACAATGTGCGAGGGGTCGTCGCAGCGTGCCGTCTCATCATGGACCCGCTCGGACTGGGACTCGGACCGAAGCGAATCACGGTGTCCACGGCTGGCGTGGTCCCCGGAATCCGCCGGCTCGCGCGATCGGGCCTCGGGGTCCGTTTGGCGGTCTCTCTGAACGCCTCGACCCAGGAGGCACGAGAACGGCTGATGCCGCGAGCCGCGAAGACCGATCTCCGCGAGCTCGTCGGAGCCGCGCGAGAGTACGCCCGCCGGTTTCAGTCGAGAGTGACGATGGAGTACGTCCTGATGCAGGGCGTGAACGACTCACCCCGGGATGCCGACCGCCTGGCCGCTCTCCTCGCAGGCGGTCCGTTCAAGATCAACCTGATCCCCTACAACCCGGGGGCCTCGCCCGAGCTCCGACGTCCCTCGCGCGAGCAGGTGGACCGGTTCGCTCAGAGGCTCTTTCCGCAGGCTCCCGCCGTCACGGTGCGCTGGAGCCTCGGACCTGACATCGCCGCCGCGTGTGGGCAGCTCCACGTCGAGGCCGCCGATCCGCCCCGAACGAGAAGAACCGCCTCCCCACGAGAGAGAGGCGGTTCCTGACCCGACCGGCGCGAGGGAGAGCTCCCTCCGCCGCCGTCAAGCGGTCGAATCTCTAGATATCGGACCCCTTGACGGTCTTCCGGCCGTTCGCCTTGGTCCGCTGAACGGCCCTCTGGATGATCCGATTGACCTCGGTCGACAGGGCCTCAACCGCGTCGCCGCTCGTCGAGCAGCCCTGCCCCTTGATCATTTCCCGAACCTTCGACTGCACAACCAGGATTTCGCTCACTTCACACTCCTCCTGAGAACGAGTCCAACGGAGACCGGGAACGCGTGAGAGGACCTCCCGGGCCTTCACGGGGCCGCATGATGGGACGGCGTGCGGCCGGGCGTCAACACGAAATCCCGAGAAAATGGGCTCGTGAGGGCGTCCGGAGGCGCTCGGGCTCCGGCCCGCCGGGGGCAGAGCCGCGTCGACGACGGCGGCGGGGCCGCGGCCGGAATCCATAATTGATTGATATTGCTCTGTTTAGAGGTCTCGACCGACTAGGACGCGCACCCGCGGGCGACCCAGAGCGCGATCGCGGCCCCCACGATCAGGGCGAAGACGAGGCGCCGATTCCCGGGACCCCGGGCGGGCCTCTCGGTTCGTGGGCCGTAGGGCCCCCACGAGGCACGGATCACGCCGATATCGCCGGCGAGCTCCTCCGCGCGGTGGACACGGGAGGCGCGGTCGGCCATGAGCGCGCGTGCGAGAAAGCGTCGCAGCCCCTCCGGGAAGACGTCCGAGATTTCTTCGGGGTCGGGTCGGGCGGGGTCCCGAAACACCGATCCCGCGCCGCCGGCGAACGGATCCCGTCCCGAGAGGCATTCGAAGAGGACGCGGGCGAGCCCGAACACGTCGCCCGACGGCGAGCCCTCCGGCCGGCCCTCGTCCTCGGGGGCGCGGGCATCACGAGTGGCGAGAAACGGCGCGAACCCGACGTGCAAGAGAACCGTCCGACCATCGTCGGAGAGGAGAATCTCGCTCGCGGCGACCGCCCCATGCACGACGCCGGCTCGGTGCGCTTTCGCGAGACCGGCGCCGACGCTCTTCACGAGGTCCAGCGCTTCGGGAGGGTCGAGCGGCCCTTCGCGCAGCCGCTCGTGCAGACGTCGCCCGTGGTAGGGCGCCGTCACGATGACGGCTCGATCTTCAATGACCTCGGCCCCGAGCAATCGCGGCAGACTCGTGTGGAACACGCGCCCGAGACTCTGCTTCAGATCGGAAGGCGATAGTCCGCCGAGACCGCTGCCCGGGC
>JALGZO010000599.1 GCA_025774865.1 bacterium
GCGCCTCCGCCCGGTCCGAGTCGCGTGCAGCCCGCCAGAGATCCCAGACCGCTTCCTCGCTCGGGTAGATCAGCTGCCATGTCCACGCGACCGCGGGATTGTTCCATACGTAGTCGTGACCTCCCTCGCCCCAGGAGCCTTCCGGGAGAGCGACGACCTCGGTGGGCGGAAACTCGCGGGCGTGGTCACCGAGCGTCGTCAGTCCGAGGTGCGGCTCCGCGTGCAGTCCTTCGAGAACGGCTTCCAGCCACGAGACTCCCTCGTGCCACCAGTGCCCGAAGAGCTCCGCATCGTAGGGCGCAACCAGGATGCTTCCCTCCGCGCTTCCCGCCAGCCGGTCGCAAACGAGGCGACAGAAGTGATCCGCGTGGTCGGCAACCCGATCCACGGCGTCGTCGGGGACGTACTCCTCCTTGTCGCCCAGGTCGACGCCCGAGCCGCTGACCTTCCAGTACCGGTGCCCGCCGCCCTCCGACTTCTTGTGGAACTCCAGGTACGCCGGGTCACCGGGGTAGCCACGCTCGCCGCTCCAGACCTGCGACGCGGTGGACGGATCGCGCGTGAAGAACTGCACGGCCGGAGAGCCCTCGCCCCTCCCGGCGACCCAGTAGGGCGAGCGCGAATCGAGCGGTGCGAGCGGTTCCGGATGTGGTGCGCGAGCGCGATGCGCCTCGCGGCGAACGTCGGGTCGATCCCGGAACCGGGCCGAGGTCGACCCACCTCCAGACCCACCGACGAGCAGTCCGGAATCGACGGTGAAGTACCGTAGCCCGGCCCGAGCGAGGAACTCCTCGAGTCCGGTCCGAACGCGATCGTCTTCCGCGCTCCCAGCCCCGCGCCACGGACCCGCGGGCCGATAGGCCGCCTCCGGGAGCCAGAGCCCACTCGGCGGAGCTCCGAAATGGCGTTCGTGCACCCGGCGCGCGAGCTCCAGCTGAACGGTGATCGACTCGTCGCGCCCGAGGAGCGGAAGATAAGCGTGTGTCGCCGCGCAGGTGGCGAGCTCGAGCGTTCCGCCTTCTTGCAGGTCGCGCAACGCGCCAATCATGTCCCCTCCGAGCTCGTCGAAGAAGAAGCGCCGCGAATCTCGGTGGCGCCTCTCCCAGACCTCCGCGAGCTCCGCGAACCTCGTCTCCCCCTTGCGATGGAACGCAGCAGCTTCCTCATGTGACGTGCGGATCCGATCGTCGAGGTATTTCGCGAGCATGCCGGCGAACACCGGCGCGGCGAGCTGCTCCGCGAGAACGGGGCTCACGCCGAGCGTCACGCCGCCCGTCACCCCCTTTTCCCGCAGACGCTGCAGACTGCGCACGAGCGGCAGGTACGTCTCGAGGGTGGCTTCGCAAAGCCACTCGGCCCCGTGGGGCCAGCGACCGTGAGGGAGGACCCACGGCAAGTGACCGTGGAGGAAGAAGCCGAAGGAGCGACGCGCTCCGCTATCCACCCGAAGGCGCCTCGGCTTCGGCCGGGACGTCCGCCCCGGGAGGTACCGTCGGCGTGAATCCGATCTTGCCATCGTCCATGTCCTTGCCCGACAGCTTGATCCCACCGTGGGTCTCTTCGAAGGTCGCGATGTTTCGGCGGAGAAGCTCGGAGAGCGCCTTCGCGTGCTGCGGGGTCATGACGACTCGCGAGTACACCTTGCCCTTGCGGTTTCCGGGCAGCGCGCGTGCGAAGTCCAGCACGAACTCCGACGGCGAGTGCGTGATGAACATCAAGTTGGAGTAGAGGCCTTCCGCCACGTCGTCCGGGAGCTCTATCGGGAGCTGCTGCTTGGGGCCCTGCGGCGGTGGCGCGGGCGGCTGCTTCATGAGTTTCTCCTCTGGCGGAACGCTCGAATTCGTGAGGGTGGCCGGCGGACGGAGGAGATTACTCACCGCCCCGATGCGGGGCAAGGGTGCCGTTCTCCGACTATCGGACGAGCGTCACCTTACCGACGGCCGCGGACCCGGACGTCGTCCGAGCCAGAAGGAAGTAGACGCCGGCGGGCACCGGGTCACCGCGATCGTTGCGGCCGTCCCAGCGTGCGATCCGGTTCTCCGCCGTCAGTTCTTCCGTCGTCTCGAGAACGCGGATTCGTCGGCCGCGCACGTCGAACACGACGACCTCCGCGGACTCCACTCCGGATGCTTCCAGCGAGAGGACGATCCGGGTTTCGCCGTGGACCGACGGCTGCCACGGATTCGGTCGCGCGAACGGAAGGGCGACTTCGGAGCGGAGGTTCGTCACGATCGCCTCGAAGCTCACCGAGGTAGAGACTGAATCCATGTCTATGTTCGTGAGAGTGACTCCACTCGGGCTTTCGTCGTAGAGCACCGAGCTCGGTGTGCTCGAAGGACCGAACGTCGACTGGGCGTTCGGCCAGGGGTCGCCGGCCGACTGGGCTTCGATCGGTTGCAGGGGCCGGAGCGCCGCCGAACCGTCCTGAGCCAAGAGTCGAAGGATCCGCCTACCATCCGGGTTCGTCGCCTCGCTGTTCGTCGCGCGAGATTCGTCCACGTGATAGATGAGTAGACCCTCCGCCGGCAATCCGGCGTCGTACCCGTCCTGACTCCGAACTTCCGCCAGGAAGAACTCGCCGCGCCCCGGATTGCCGTGCGACCAGTCGACCCCGAGCGCGTTCGCCAGGATCTGGGCGGGCGGGCCGCCTTGGCTCGCACTCGTCAGCGTCTCGAACCGCTCGATTTCCTCGCCGACGCCCGCGGTGATCTCGATGGGCGTCGTCCATCCCAGGAACATCTTCGACCACGCGGACAGATGGGCCGGGATCGCGCCGGGCGCCGAATAGACCGGGTCCGGTCCGATCCGGTTCCAGCTGCCGTAGTCCATGAGATCCCAGACGCCGATGTAGTTCTCGAACGTTCCGACGTCGTAGAAATCGGGAAGGCCGAGAACGTGGCCGAACTCGTGGCAGTAGACGCCGATGGTGGCGATCGAGTCGTCCCAGGCCGGAGCGCAGGACGGTTGAACGAGCATGAGCTCCGGACAAGTGAAGTAATCGATGACGTCCGGCTTTCCCGCCACGAACTCCTGCTTCACCGTCACCCACTTGTGCGAATTGATCGACTGGAGATCCGGACGACTCGAACAGGTGCTGGACGCCCACTCCCAGCCCTGCCCGGCGTGGATGATCAGCAGGGCGTCGACGACGTCATTGCCGTCGGCGTCGTAACCGTCGAGGTCGAGGCCCCCGTCGATCGCGGCCTGAACCGCCTCCTCGGTCATCTTCTGTGCGTTTTGGGGATAGGGGCCGGTGCCCCGGACGCCGGCGGAGTAGTCGATCTGTCTCCCCGACAGGGTCACCCAGCCATGGACATCCCCGGTCAGCTGGAACCGGCCGCCGGAGACCTCGAGGTAGTAATCGCGAACGCTCGGTCCCGGCCCGAACAGAAGATCCTCGAAGCGCGCCGGCTCGATGATGGCCCGCCGGTCCCAGAACTCCGCGAGAATGACGAGCATGTGGATGTTCCCGGGGGCCTGCCGGAATGCCGCGGGAGCAGGAGGCGGCTCGGCCGAGCGCACCCGGGACGCGGGGGCGTCGCGAAGAGTCCCGACGCTTCCACGATACGGCGGTGCCACGCACGCGGGGTCGTCGGTGGAGTAGGAGAGTCCTGGGAGGCAGACGGCGAGAGCCAGGCCCCCGACCACGGAAAGCCTACCGCGGCGGACCGTTCGTCTTCGTCGCTGTTCGTTGCGCACGCACACGTCCCTTCGGGCGAACGTACCACACTCTGCGCGTACCTTACGCACGCGCCGCGCTTCTCGCTACTACCCCTCAGTTCGGCGAACCCGTTGTCGGACTTCAGGTTCCCGAGTCCCGGGGCATCGGTCGCGATCTTGACACGCCGTAATCACCATGATAGCTTGCGCGGTCCTGTACTCCCGAACGTCTTGCCCGGGCGGTTCTTGCCCCTCCTGACCGGAGAATCCACGTGAGCGCACGTCGCCTGACCCCCGAGGCATCCCGGGGACTGGCCTCGCGGTTTTCGGAGAGGTCCGTTCTGGTTATCGGCGATGTGATGCTGGACCAGTATGTCTGGGGTGAAGCCGGGCGGATTTCTCCCGAGGCGCCCGTGCCGGTGGTGGACGTCATGGAGGAGTCGTTCCGGCTCGGCGGAGCCGCGAACGTCGCGCGCAACGTGGTCGGGCTCGGAGGGAAGGTGGAGTTTCTGAGCGTCGTCGGGCGTGACTCTCGCGCCGACGATCTCCGGAGCCTCCTCGAGAACGAGGCGATCCCCACCGAAGGGCTGCTGGAGGACCCGGACCGCCCGACTACCTTGAAGACGCGGATCCTCGCCTCCCGACAGCAAGTGGTCCGGGTCGACCGGGAGTCGCGAGGCGCGCTCGACGGCGAGGTGCGGGACCGGTTCATCCAGCGGCTGCTCGGCAAGCTCCCGGACGTGGACGCCGTGATCGTGTCCGACTACGGGAAGGGCCTCATCGACCTCGGCCTGATGGAGACGCTTTCGGGCTCGGCGCGTGAGCAGGGGGTCCTGGTCGCGGTGGATCCCAAGGAGTCGCACTTCTACCAGTACCGCAACGTCTCGGTCGTCACGCCGAACGTGCACGAGGCGTCGCGGGCGGCGCGGGTCACGGTCCGGGATCTCGACTCGCTGGAGGAGGCCGGCCGCCGTCTTCTCGGTGACCTGCAATCCGAGGCTCTTCTCGTCACCCGAGGCCCCGACGGCATGTCGTTGTTCGAGCCGGACGTCGCGACGACACACATCCCGGTGATGGCCCGCGAGGTGTACGACGTGACCGGCGCCGGCGACACCGTCGTCGCGGCCTTGACCTTGGCTCGGGCCGCGGGAGCATCGTGGGAACACGCGTCCATCCTGTCGAACGCGGCCGCGGCGGTCGTCGTCGGGGAGGTCGGGACCGCGTCGGTGACGGCGGAACAGCTCGAACGGGCGATCGAGGTGGGCTTCCCGGTGGAGAACGCGACTTGACGGAGAGTGTTGCGCCGCGATCGTCGAAAGTCGCCACGCGGCTCGAGGTCGTCGAATGGCGCCGGCGGATGGCCCAGGAGAGCCATTCGGTGGTGTTCACGAACGGATGCTTCGACCTCGTCCATCGCGGACACGTCGATCTGCTCCGGGAGGCCAAGAGACATGGCGATGTGCTCATCGTCGGAATGAACGACGACGAATCCGTCGCGCGGCTCAAGGGCGAAGGGCGTCCGCTCGTTCCGGCTTCGGACCGGGCGGAAGTGATCGCTGCCTTCGAGATGGTGGACCGCGTCGTGATGTTCCCGGAAGATACGCCGGGCCCGCTGATCGAGGCGGTCGTTCCCGACGTTCTGGTCAAGGGTGAGGACTGGGCTCTCGACGAGATCGTTGGGCGGAGAACCGTGGAAGATGCAGGCGGACGGGTCGTTCGGGTGAAGCTGACGTCGGATCGTTCGACGAGTGGCCTCATCCA
>JALGZO010000600.1 GCA_025774865.1 bacterium
ACGCCGACCGCGTGACCGTGATGAGGCGCGGCCGGAAAGTGAAGACGGTGCGGTCGGCCGACACGGACGAGCGAAAGCTCGCGCAGATGATGGTAGGGCGCGAGCCGGCCGTGCGCGACGCCACGGCGCGTCGGGCCGCCGGGGAGCCGGTGCTCCAGCTGGGTCACGTCGGGGCGATCGGAGAGAAGCGCCGCCGCGCGCGACTCGACGACGTCTCGTTCGACGTGCGCGCCGGCGAGATCGTCGGCGTCGCCGGAGTCGAGGGCAACGGACAGCGTGAGCTCGTGGAGATCATCGCCGGGCTGCGGCCGTTTCGCGGTGAAGTCGAGCTGCGGGGGGCCTCTTTGGCGGGGCTCGGCCCGGCCGGCGTCCGCCGCCTCGGCGTGGCCCACGTTCCCGCGGACCGGACCACGGCGGGGCTCGTCGCCGGGATGACGCTGGAAGAGAATTTCCTCCTCGGTCGAGAGCGCGAGGCCCGCTTCCGACGCGGGCTGGCGTTCGATCGGACCGCGATCCGTCGCCACGCCGAGGGCCGGATCGCGGCCTTCGATGTCAGACCGCCGGACCCGGACGTGACGGCCGAGACCCTGTCCGGCGGGAACCAGCAGAAGATCGTCATCTCCCGGGAAGTCGAGGGAGCGCCGGCCCTGCTCCTGGCCTCGCACCCGACGCGCGGCGTGGACGTGGGAGCGCAGGAGGCGATCCACGACGCGATTCTCGAGCGGCGAGACGAGGGGGCGGCGGTGCTCCTGGTGTCGTCGGACCTCACCGAAGTGTTGCAGCTGGCGGACCGGATCCTGGTCCTCTACTCCGGGAAGCTGAACGGGGAGTTCGCGCGCGGGGAGGTCGGCGAGGAGGAGATCGGCTTGCGGATGGTGGGCGGGGCGTGAGCCCCTCCCGGGCGAAGCTCGTCGGAACGCTGTCGCCCGTCCTCGCCGTGGTCGCCGCCGGTGCACTCGGCTCGTGCCTCGTGCTCGTCATCGGCGAGAGCCCGTGGGAGGTCGTCCGGGTCATGGTGGGGGGGGTGCTCGGCACCCCGGACGGAATCGGCGCGGTTCTCTTCAGCGCCACCACGCTCAGTCTGACCGGCCTGTCGGTCGCGTTCGCGTTCCGAGCGGGCCTCTTCAACATCGGAGCGGAGGGGCAGCTTCTCGTCGGAGCGTTTCTCGCCACCCTGACCGCGCTGGCGTTCCCAGGGTGGCCGGCGCTCGTGCTCGTGCCGGTGTGTGTGCTCGCGGCGGCGGCGGGCGGGGCGGTGTGGGGTGCGATCCCCGGGCTGCTGCGTGCACGACTCGGGGTCCACGAAGTGATCAACACGATCATGATGAACTTCGTCGCGGCGGGATTGACCAGCTACCTGACGGTGCACGTCTTCAAAGAGCCGGGTCAGGGAATTCCCCAGACTTCGCAGATCCCCGAGGCCGCGCGTCTGGCCAAGCTCGGTGAGCTCGGTCTTCCCGTTCCGGTCTCGAGTCCGGCGAACGCGACACTGTTCTTGGCGTTGCTCGTGACCGGGCTCGCGGCCTGGATCCTCTACCGCACCCCGCTCGGCTTCGAGATCCGCGCGCTCGGTCTCGGAGCGCGGGCGGCGCGCACCGCGGGGCTTCCCACGGCGGCGACGGTCGTCGTCACGATGGCCTTCGCGGGAGCGCTCGCCGGATTGGCGGGCGTGAACGACGTGTTGGGATTCCGGTACCGCTTCCTCGACGGCTTCTCGGCCGGGATCGGATTTCTCGGGATCGCGGTGGCGTTGCTCGGACGGGCACGCATGAGCGGCGTGATCGCGGCCGCTTTCCTCTTCGGCGTACTCAACGCCGGAGCCGTCGAAGTGGATCTGTTCACCGACGTGCCGCGCGACCTCGTTCTCGTCGTCCAGGCGGCGGTCCTCCTCTTCGTCGTGGCCGCGGACGAGCTGTTCCGGCGCGTGTTGTCGGGATGGGGCCGGGCAGGGAGCGTCGCGTGATCGATCTCGCGCTCGTGGCCTCCGCGTTCCGACTCGCAACCCCGCTCCTTTTCGCAGCGCTCGGCGGCGTCGTCTCGGAGCGATCCGGCGTCGTCAACATCGCGCTGGAAGGGAAGCTCCTGGCCGGCGCGTTCGCTGCCGCGGTGGCGGCCGAGGCGACCGGCAACCCGTGGATGGGCGTAGCCGCGGCCGTCGGAGCCGGGATGCTGATCGGTCTTCTTCACGCCGTGTTCGGCGTTTGGCTTCGCGGTGATCAGATCGTGGTCGGCGTGGCGCTCAACCTCTTCGTGGCGGGGGTGACCCAGTTCCTCATGGCCTACCTCTACGGGTCGTCGGCAAACACGCCGCCATTCCCCGGCTTCGGCTCGGCGGGGACGCTGTGGTTCCCGCCACTCGTCTGGTGGGCGTTGCTGCTCGTGCCCCTAGTACATCTGTACTTGCGACGGACGCGAGCCGGCCTGCGGCTGGAAGCGGTGGGCGAACACCCGGAGGCGGCGGAGACGCTCGGAGTCAACCCGCTCCGGGTTCGGTTCGCGGGAGTCGTGTTGGCCGGGGCGCTCGCCGGCCTCGGAGGCGCGTACCTGGCGCTGGAGACGACGCAGTTCGTGAAGAACATGTCGGCCGGCCGCGGCTTCATCGCGCTCGCGGCGGTCATCTTCGGCAAGTGGAGGCCGTTCGGCGCGGCGGGAGCGTGTCTCTTCTTCGGGCTGGCGGAGGCGGTGCAGATCCGACTCCAGGGTTTCGGCATCCCGACCCAGTTCGTGCAGATGATCCCGTACCTTCTCACGATGGTGGCGCTGGCCGGGTTCGTGGGAAGATCGCGGCCGCCGGCGGGGCTCGGAAAGCCCTTGGCGAGAGAGAAGTGAAGCCTTCCGCGGAGAGATCCGACTCCAAGGTGATCTCGACCCGGAGACCGACGGAGCTCGGATGAGAAAAATCGCGTTCACCATTCTGGCGCTCGCGGCGCTGGCTGCCTGCGCTCGCGAAACCGTTCGCCCGTCGGCGCCCTCCCCACCGCCCAACGTGGTTCTCCTCATCGGTGACGGCTTCGGAGTGGGAGCGTGGGGGCTCGGGCGGGAATGGTCGCGGCATCTCGGACGGGACTTCGTGATGGACCGGCCGGAGGCGGTCGGATTCCTGGAGACGCACTGCGCCGACGAGCTCGTGACGGACTCGGGCGCGGCCGCTACCGCGTGGGCCACCGGTCAGCTGACGACCCGTCACACGATCGGCGACACGCCCGATCGTTTGCCGCTTCTCTTCGAACGGCTGCGCACGGCGGACCGGAGCTTCGGCTTCGTCACGACGAGCCGCGTGACGCACGCCACGCCCGCCGGCTTCTACGCGCACGCGTCGCACCGGCGCCTCGAAGACTCCGTGGCCGTGTACCTCGCGCCTGCGCGCCCGACCGTCGTGCTGGGCGGGGGCCGGCGTCACTTCCTCCCCGAGGCGGAGGACGGCGCACGAACCGACGAGCGAAACCTCCTGCGGGAAGCGGAGGACGCAGGGTTCGTCGTGCTCGACCGGTTCGAAGACCCGCTCCCGGCGAACCGGCCGGTCCTGGGGCTCTTCTCGTCATCGCACCTTCCCCACGAGCTCGATCGGGAGGACGGGGAGCCGGAGCTCTCGGCGCTGGCCATCGCGGCGATCCGGCGCCTCCAAGGAGAAGGGAAGCCGTGGTTCCTGTTGATCGAGGAAGGGCGCATCGACTCGGCGTGCCATGACCACGACGGTCCCGGAGTCGCGTGGAATGCGGTCCGCCTCGATCGCGCCCTGGAGTCCGTGCTCGAGGAAGTCGACCTGTCGCGCACGCTGGTGCTCGTCGGCGCCGACCACGCGACCACGAGTCCGACGTTTCTGGAAACGGCCCACTCCGAGAGCCTGGATGTCGTGACGGCGTCGGTGGAGGAGATGGAGCGTCGCATCTTCGAAGGTGAACCGTGGGCGGGGACCCCTCGCGCCCTCGAGGAGCGGGCGCTGCCGGTCCTCGACGCCGCCGTCCGGCACACGGGGCTCGAGCCCCAGGATCTCGATCGGATGCTCGTCGCCAAGAACCAATACGAACGGCGGGCCGCGATCGGGAAGGCGATCTCGCGTCGCTTCGGGATCTCCTTCATCTCCTTCCGGGATCACTTGAGCTCGAGCCAGGTTCACGGGCATACGCAGGAACCGGTTCCGCTGCGCGCCTGGGGAGTCCGGGCCCAGGAGGCCCAGGGGGTTCGGGACCACGCCCAGCTCGGACGCTGGATCGCCGACGTGCTCCAGCTGCCAAAAGGCGAGCCGGCCCGGTCCGCGGACACGGCCCACGTCGCCACGCCCGATTGACACCGGTCGGGCGCGTCGCTAGGTTGACCGTTCCGCCGAGGGAGGGCTTCTTGTATATCCGCCGACTGGCTCCTGGGTTCTTGCTTCCTTTCGTCCTCGCCGCCTGCGCGGAAAACGAGCGCTCGGCGTTCGACCCCTCCTCCGACATGAAGCCGCCCGACCTGCTGGGCTTCGCGGTCGTCACGAATGCGGCGGGAACGGAAGCCTGGGTGGAGTGGGAGGCCGACGAGCCTGCCCGTGCCGTCGTCGAGTACGGCGACGCGATGAACGCACTTCACCGGCACTCCTACGCCGGGGCGCGGGAGTTCGCGACGAACGGGCGCACGAGGCTCCTCGCGGCCGAGCCGAGTCGGTCGTACGAATACGCGGTCCGAATGTGGGACCGTGCCGGCAACGAGTCATCCCTCATGCTCCCGTCCGTGCCCACGCTGGATACGCCGGCGCTCGTCGACGGGGAGCTCATGCTCCTTGCCATGATCGATGTCGGGTGGGGTGACGCGATCTACCTGGAGATCCCGCATGCGGGCTCCCCCGGGGGCTTCTCCAACGTGCTGATCGATGCCGGGCACCCGCTCGACGGGATGAAGGTGCTCGATTTCTTCGACCGTCATGGAGTCACGGACCTGGACTTCGCGTCGCTCAGTCACATTCACGGGGATCACGTCGGCGGTTACTACGGCGACGGCTTCCTGAACGAGGACGGGCTCATCGTGGACCGAGGCGGCGGCCACCCGGCGGTCCCGATTCCGATCGGGACGTTCATCGACTTCGACGACAAGACCGCCATCAACAGTCCCTATGCGAACCTCATCTCGGCGCTCGCGGTCCACCCGTCGCTCGGCGAATACGTGGTGGTGGGATGGGGCGAGTCCAGCAACACTCTGGACGCGTTGAAGTGGGGCGACGCCGAGATTCACCTCCTGGCGGCGGGACGGAAGCCCTACCTCGACGTCGAGCACACCTATTCCCAGAACGCGGGAAGCGTCGAGAACAACGACTCGATGGTCTGGCGAGTGCGCTACGGAGACTTCGTGGCCCTTCTGACGGGAGATGCGGAGTTCTCCACGGAGCAGTTCATCCAGAACCACTGGTCCTCGGACTTTCTGCGGGCACATTTGCTGAAGCTCGGCCATCACGGATCGAACGACGCGAGCTCGGAGCGCTGGGTGGATTTCGTGACGCCGATGGTCGGATTCATTCCGAACGCCGTGAGCGAGAACCCCGGCGTGGAGCATCCCTACGTGCTCCAGAGGCTCCGCAATCGCAGCATCGACTACTACGCGTCGGATCGCGTCATCCCGAACCGCGATCGCTCGCTGCCCGGTGTCCGGGGAGACTTGCTCGTCTACACGGACGGCACCGACTTCACGATCGTCGTGGAGAACGTGCGGTACGAGTGAGGCTCGGCGGGCGCCCCGATCACTCCCCTCGAAACCTCTTCATCGCCTCTTCGGCCGGCTCGAAGTGCGAGATCTCCATCGAGAACGTGCCGCGCCCGCGCGTGAGAGAGCGAAGGTCGGTGGCGTAGCCGAACGTCCGCGCGAGCGCCACCGTGGCCGACGCCTTTTCGAGCGCGCCGCGACTCTCCATCCCGGTCACCTGCGCGTGACGAGCGTTGAGATCCCGAAGCACCTCTCCGGCGTACTCCTCCGGCACGAGAACTTCGAGTCGAACGACGGGCTCCAGCATGACGGGGGTCGCGCGCGACGCGGTATGGCGGAACGCCTCGGCGGTGGCGCCGCGCACCGCGATCTCCGAGGCCGCGTCGCCCGGAAGATCGACTCCGACGAGCCGGACGCGAATGTCGATCAGCGGATACCCCGCGAACGGACCTGCTCCCATCGAGTCGCGCGCCGACTCCTCGATCCACTCGAGTGACTCGGCGGGGATTCCGTCCCCGGACGCCTCGTTCGAGAACTCGAATCCCGCGTTGCGGCCGTTCGGTTCGAGGCGTAGCGTCACCGACGCCCGGTGCAGCCGGTCCCCGATCTCCTTGTCGAAGCAACCGGTCTGGGTCGCCGCGACCCGGATCGTCTCCCGGTAGGCCACCTGCGGATTCCCGATCCTCGCGTCGACCCGAAACTCGCGGGACAGACGCTCGACGAGCACCTGCAGGTGCAGCTCGCCCATGCCCGAGATGATCTTCTGCCCCGTCTCGAGATCGTCGCGGACCGTGAACGTGGGGTCCTCGACGGCGAGCTCCGCGAGCGATTTCTCGAGGTCCGCGAGCTCGGCTTGACTCTTCGGCTCGATGGCGGCCGAGATCACGGGCTCCGGAAATGCGATCTCCTCCAGCAGGATCGGCCGGTCCTTCGGGGAGAGCGTGTCGCCGGTTCTCGTCCTCTTCGGACCGACGAGAGCGACGATGTCCCCGGCCACGGCCGCGTCCAGCGCCTCCTTCCGATTCGAGTGCATCCGGTACACGCGGGTGATTCGCTCCTCGATCTCCTGGGTGGCGTTCCAGAGTCGACTCCCCTTGGAGAGCGTTCCCGCGTAGATCCGCGTGTAGTAGAGGCGGTTACGCGACTCGTCGTTCATCACCTTGTACACGAGCGCCGCGAGCGGAAGGTCGGGGTTGGGGTTGAGCTTCTCGGTCTCGTCGGTGTCGGGAACCATCCCTTGGATGGGGGGGACGTCGAGCGGCGACGGGAGGTAGTCCACGGCGGCGTCGACCAGGCGTCGGACTCCCCGGTTCTTGAGCGCGGTTCCGGCGAGCACCGGGTGCACCGCGCCGGACAGCACGGCCTGGCGCAGCCCCTGTCTGGTCCGCGCGGGATCGAGCGCTCCCCTCTCGAGGAAATCGTCGAGCACGGTCTCGTCGCCGACGGCCGCCGCCTCGACGAGTCGCTCTCGCAGGCGGTCTCGAAGCTCCGAGTAGGTCGCCGGAACGTCGGTGGCGTCCGGCTCGTCGTCCTCGCGGGTGGGATCCCACGTCAGGAAGCGGTCCTCGATCAGATCGATCGCCGAGAGGTACCCGGCTTCCGGCTCGACCGGAACGAGCAGTGGCACGAACATTCCGTCCAGCTTCCGCTCCATGTCGGCGACGGTTCGATCGAAGTCGGCGCCGGTCCGATCGAGCTTGTTCACGAAGACGATTCGCGGCACGCGGTAGTCGGAGGCCTGGTGCCACACCTTCTCCGATTGCGGCTCCACACCTTCCACCCCGGACAGGACGACGATCGCACCGTCGAGAACGCGAAGTGACCTCTGCACCTCGGCCGTGAAGTCGACGTGGCCGGGTGTGTCGACGATGTTGAGGACGTGATCGCGCCATGGCACGGTCGTGACGGCCGACGTGATCGTGATGCCCCGCTCCCGCTCCTGCTCCATCCAGTCCATGGTCGCGGTGCCCTCGTCGACCTCGCCGATCTTGTGGGACTCTCCCGAGAAGAAGAGGATGCGCTCGGTGGTCGTCGTCTTGCCGGCGTCGATGTGCGCGATGATGCCGAGGTTGCGCAGCTTCAGGACGCGTTCTCGAGGGTTCATGATGGGCGAAGCTAGCACCGCCCCCGGGGTCCGGCAACCGGGGGCACGCCGTATCTGAGCGGCCGTTGACACCCCCGAGTCCCTTTCCTATGCTGCGCTCCCTCCGACGGCCTCGCGTCCTCTCGTCGCGCCGGGAGACTCCGTGACCGACCTCGAGCCTACAAGCCCCCTCCAGCGCGGCCGGTGGGGGCGCCTCATGCCGTTCCTCTTCCTGTTGCCCGGCGCCATCATCATCTTCACGTTCCGGTTGCTGCCGATCGCCTCCGCGCTCGCCGTATCGTTCTTCGACGCGAGCTTCGGGAAGATCCGTGCCTTCGTGGGACTGTCCCAGTACGGCAAGCTCCTCTCCGACCCGGACTTCTGGCAGAGCGTGGTGAACACGAGCTGGTTCGTCCTGGGGTCGGTGCCGTTGTCCGTGGGAACGTCGTTGCTGTTCGCGCTGCTCCTGCGGCGGGGCGTGAAGGCCCTCGGGCTCTATCGCACCATCTACTTTCTGCCGGTCGTGACGTCGTTTGTCGCGGTGTCGATGGTGTGGAAGCTCATCTTCCATACGCGGTTCGGTCTCGCGAACTCGGTCATCGAGCGATTGGGGGGGAGCGGTCTCGGCTGGCTGGACGAGCCGACCGGCGTATTCCAGTTGATGGCGGCGGCGGCGGGGGGGACGCTCCCGGAGCCGGCGCAGGGGCCGAGCCTGGCGCTCGTCTGCGTGATTCTCGTCTCGGCGTGGCGCGGCATCGGATACAACGTCGTGATCTTCCTCGCCGGGCTTCAGAACATTCCCGAGCACTACTACGAAGCGGCCCGGATCGACGGCGCGGGACGCTTCGGCATCTTCCGCAACGTGACCTGGCCGTTGCTCACACCCACGACGTTCTACGTCGTCGTGATGGCGACGATTCTCTCGTTCCAGGTCTTCGCGCCCATCTACTTGATGACGGGCCCCCCGGTCGGGGGACCGCTCGGAACCACGAACGTGATCGTCTACTACCTCTTCGAGAAGGGATTCGACGCGGGCGGCAACATGGGCTACGCGTCGGCCGTCGCGCTGGTGTTGTTCGCAATCATCCTGGCGCTCACGCTCTTTCAGAGAAAGGTCGTGGAGAAGCGGGTGCACTATGCGTAGCGTTCCTCGGGGGCGCCTCTGATGTCGGCCGCCGCGGCGAGCTTCCGCAAGAGCTGGGCGCTGCACCTGATGCTGATCGTGGGCGCGATCTCCTTTATCGTGCCGTTCTACTGGATGGTGAGCACGTCGCTCAAGGGAACGGACGACCTGTTCCAGACGCCGCCGACGTGGTTGCCGAGCGAGCTCGAGTTCGCGAACTATCCCGAGGCGTGGAGCACCGTCCCGTTCCCGCGTTACTTCTTCAACACGGTATTCGTCGCGGTCAGTATCGTTCTGGGAGCCGTCGTGACGTCGGGGCTGTCCGCGTTCGCCTTCGCGTTCCTGAAGTTCCGGGCGCGCGAAGGTTTGTTCAACTCGTTTCTGTCGACGATGATGGTGCCGGAGCCCGTTTACATCATTTCCTCGTACATACTTCTGTACAATCTGCCCGGCGGCGGCCGCGACGGGTGGATCGACGACTACTCCGCGCTCATTGTGCCGTGGCTGGCCCACGTGTTCTCGATCTTTCTGCTCCGGCAGCACTTCCTTTCGTTCCCCCGCGACCTCGTGGACGCGGCGGTGATCGACGGATGCGGTCCGATTCGCTTCATCTTCACCATGATCCTGCCGCTGTCGAAGGCGGCGCTCACCACCGTCTGCCTCTTCACGTTCATCAACACCTGGAACAGCTTTCTGTGGCCGCTCGTGATGACGAATTCCGACTCGATACGCCCGATTCAGGTGGGTCTCGCGTACTTCGCGCAGGAGCAGGGTACGGAGCACGGTCTGATGATGGCGGCGGCCGTGTTCTCGATCGCGCCGCTCTTGGTGGCGTATTTCTTCGCGCAGAGGCAGATCATCGAGAGCCTGACGCACACGGGCTTGAAGGGGTGACGACTTGAAGGCGATTCTCACGAAGCCGAACTTGCTGGCCACCTTCCTGGTGCTCGTGGCCGGTGGCTGCGGGAGGGGAGGCGGCGGCGACGAGCCCGTTCGCTTCTGGCATGCGATGGGCGGTCCGCTCGGGCGATCACTGGACGGCTTGGTCGCCGATTTCAACGAAAGTCGGGTCGTCCCGTTCGAGAGCGTGTCGATGGGCCGGTACCAGGCGCTTTCGCAGAAGATCATGGCCGCCGTCGCGGCGGGCGGACCTCCCGACGTCGCGCAGTGCTACGAAGCCTGGACGGCGAACCTCATCGAAAACGAATCGCTCGTGCCGCTGTCGCGGTTTCTGGAGGGTCCGGACGGACTGTCGGCCGAGAGCTTCGGGGACATTTACGAGATCTTCCTCGGCGGCGCGCGACACGGCGGTGTCCTGTGGTCGTTCCCGTTCAACAAGTCGGTCCGCTGCCTCTACTACAACAAGACCATGTTCCGCGAGGTCGGCCTGGATCCGGCAAAGCCGCCGCGAACGTGGGAGGAGTATCGGGCCTACGCGAAGACGTTGACGGTCGACGAGGACGGCGACGGTGAGGCGGATCGCTTCGGCCTCGCCGGCCAGATCACCGTCACGATGTTCGAGAATCTTCTCGTCCAGAACGGCGGGACCCTCTTGAACGAAGATGAGACCCGCGCGGCGTTCGACTCGCCGGAGGGTGTCGAAGCGCTGGAGTTCATGACGGACTTGCTCCGGCGCGATGGCACGGCGCTTCTCTCCCAGGGGTTCGAGTATCAGAACGAGTTTCTCGCCGGCAACGTGGGCATGATCGAAGGCAGCTCGGTGAGCCTCGCGTTCTTCAACGATCGAGACGGCCAGCCGAAGTACGGCTTCGAGCTCGGGATCGCGCCGCTCCCCGCCGGCGAGTACGACGTTCAGCTCGTCGCCGGGACCGACGTCGTCATCTTCGTGACCTCGCCGGAGCGCGAGGCGGACGCCTGGAGCTTCGTCAAGTGGTTCACCGACACGGACCAGACCGCCCGATGGTCGGCCGAAACGGGTTACCTACCGGTGCGAAAGTCGGCGATGAACCATCCGCTCCTCGTGGAGAAGCTGAAGAAGCACGCCGGGCTCTCCGCAGCGTACGCGCAGCTGGATCGCGCTCTGCCGCAGCCGAAGGCGAAGGGATGGTACGCGGGGCGGCAGATTCTGGAGCGGGACGGAATCGAGCCGGTGCTGCGGGGTCGCCTCGAGCCTCGTGAAGCGCTGCGGGTGGCGGCCGAAAAGGCGAACGCGGAGCTCGCCAAGGAGAGAGCCGGAGGTTGAGGCCGTGCATTGACTTCCAGCGTTCGGCGTGATACACGGGACTGCTTATCCCCGCCCACTGGTTCCGTGAGCACCGTTCGAGCGCCCGCTGGGAGATTCGGTTGGCCGCCAAGCATGCGCTTCCGCTGCTCGCCCTCGCCGCCATCTCGCCGTCCTTCGCCGCCGATCACATCCTGATCTCGGAGTTCGCCGTCCGACCGACCGACGGCGAGTTCATCGAGATCTTCAATCCGACCGAGGGTATCGTCGACCTGTCGGAGTACTACCTCTCCGACTACGTGCTCGCGGCCGGCATCGATCCGAACAACAACTACTGGCACGTCGTGCGGGACAGCCTCATTCCCGACCCGGCCTTTCCGAACGACTTTCTGGCGCACTTTCCGGAAGGCACCACGATCGTGCCCGGGCAGACGTACGTGATCTCGCTCAAGAACGACGCGGCCTTCACGAGCACGTGGTCGTCGGCCGGGAATCCCGTGATCCCGGACTTCGAGCTGATCAACGACGGTGCGGCGGACGGCGTTCCTGCCCTCGTCGATCCCGGCGTGCCCGACCCGACCGACCCGGGTCGGAGACTGCCGCTGGTGGCGTCGGCGGCCGGTCTCTCGAACGATCGCGAGGTCATCGTTCTCTTCAAATGGGACGGGCGCAGCGATCTCGTGCAAGACATCGACATCGTACAGTGGGGGAACGCCGGACCCGATTTTGCGACGCTCTCGCCGAACAAGACGGGCGTGATCATCGACTCCGCCTACGACGACGACGACATCCCGTCCATGTATCAGCCGGACACCGCGCCGCAGGGACAGGACCTGGCCTCGACCGCGCCCGGGGCGCACGATTTCGGGCGCACGATCTCACGGTCCGACTTCCAGGAGGGCACCGAGACCTTCACCGGGGGGAACGGGCTCTTCGGCCACGACGAGACGAGCGAGAACCACTCCGAAACGTGGACCCCCAGCACGCTGCACTCGATCGGGTCGCCGGGGGCCTTCGGCCCGCCGACGCTGGTCGGCGCCGCCGCTCGGAGCCCGGTCCTCGTCGAGCTCCTCTTCTCGCGCGCGCTGGACCGGTCCACGGCGGAGACCTTGAGCCACTACAGCATCCTCCAGATCGAGACGGCGGGGGGGAGGCTGTCGTCGTCGGCGCTTCGCGTGCACGAGGCCGATCTCGACGCCGACGGAACGAGCGTGATCCTGACGACCGACGAACAGCTCGACCGCGCCTTGTACGAAGTCCAGGCATCTTCGGACATCCTCTCCGAGGATCTCTCGGAGCCGCTCGTGGGCGAGAGACGTGCGTTCTTCCGCGGGGCGAACACGGATCCCGTCGTCCAGCTCGAGGTGCCGCACGGCCCTTTCGTACCTCATCTCGACGGTCAAATGGAGATCACCTACGTCGCGCCCCAGGGCGAGGAGGTCCGACTCCGCGTCTACGACACGCAGGGGCGTGAGGTCTTCGTCATGGCCCACGAGGAGGTTCCCCCCGGCGGCGTGCGGACGATCATCTGGGACGGACGAGATGATCTACGAAGGAAACTCACGCCCGGGCTCTACATGCTGCACCTCGAGGTCTCGGGGACGGGAGCGCGGACGGTCGCTCCGCTCGTCGTGGCGACCGCCTCGGAGGGGACGCTCCGATGAGGTCGATGTGGCTCGCGACGCTCGCGGCGCTCACGGCGACGGCGCTGCCCGCCGCGGCGCAGGACGGACCGCCGCCGCGCCCGACCGAGCCGATCGCGGTGATCCGCGGGATCACTGCCATCTCCGACGTGAACGCGAACGACGCGTCGGGTTTTTCGCCGCTGGAGTTCATGCAAGTGACGATCGAGGGGGTCGTGCAGCTCGGAACCGGCGTCCTCGATCCGTTCGATCAGGTGAGCCCCTCCACCTGGTTCTACGTGTCGGACGCGACGGGGGGCGTCGCGATCGCGCACTCCGGGCAGGTCAACACTCCGGTGACCGCCGGCCAGCGGGTCCAGGTGACCTCCACGGTCAGCACGCAGGGGATCTCGCCGATCGGCGGCACCCGGACGCTAGACCTGCTCTTCGGAGGCAGCGTTCAAGTGGTCGGCGTCGGGACCGTCGACGCGCCGGACTCGATCACCGCGAGCGACCTGTTGACGGCCGGGGCGACCTACGAGGGTAGCCGGGTGCGCATCGCGGACCTAACCGTCGTCGATCCCGGCGAGTGGCCGACCGGCGGAGGCTCCGCGTTCGTCCGTCTGACCGATGGAGTCTCCGAGATCCGAATGTACGTCGACGATGACACGGACCTGTCCGGATCGTCGCCGCCGGCGGCCGCGTTCGATCTGCTGGGCTACGTCGCGCAGGACGACGCCTTCCCCTTCCTCGACAATCACTACGTCTATCCCACATCGCTGGCCGACCTCGTGTCCGGCGACGGCTCGGGAACCGTCACCGTGGATCCGGATGCCGTCCTCCAGAACGAGACGGACATCACGCTCGCGTTCACGCTGACGGCCCAGGAAGTGACGCTGGGTTCGTTCGAGGTCGAGTTACCCGCCGACTGGACGTGGTCCAGCCCCGGCGACACGGCCACGTCGGGTCCGGGATTCGTCGGAGCGCAGGCCGGGTACCGGTTCGAGGGCGGCGTCTGGGTGTTGTCGGTGACGGGTGCGAACGTGACCAGCGCGAACTCCGGAACGCTGACCGTGGGATCGCTCGTTGCGCCATCCGTGTTGGGGTCGTCCCGGTTCACGACGCGAACGGCCACTCCGGGGGGGACTCTCACGGAGGTCACGGCGCCGCCGAGCGTCTCGGTGGTCACCGGCCCGGGAGCCGTCCTGATCAACGAAGTCTACCCGGTCACCGGGTCGTCGGGGCGGGAAGAGCCGGAGTTCATCGAGCTTCGCAACAAGACGAGCACCGATCTGGACATCGGTGGCTGGACCCTGGCGGACATCGGTCGTACGGCCTCGTGCACGCTCGACTCGCGGTGGGCGTTCCCGTCGGGCGCGACCATCCCCGCCGCCGGCTACGTCCTCGTCTGTCGCACCGCTCTGGACGAGCAGAATCCCGGCAACCCGAACGACGACCGGGGATTCCGCGTGACGTTCCCGGACTTCGGCAATCCGCCGCCCTTCCCGGTGCCGCTCTACGAGATGTACGACGACAATTTCGAAATCCCTCGCATGGACGATCCGGAAACGCCCAACCTCGTGCTCGTCGATAGCACCCCGGACGACGATCAGATCGCTCTCCTGGGCGGCCCCGTCACGAACGGAGGTCAGTGCGAGTCGCCGAACGTGTCGGGACGGTTCCTTCCGTTTGCGGAGTTCGTCGCGCTGCACGACGCCACGGGTCAGGAGATCGATGCGATCGCGTACCAGGAGATCGGTCCGTGCGGTCGCGACTTCTGCGGGACCGGCTCTCGGGCGGGGGAGGCGTACCACGTCGGACCCCCGAAGTTCGAGCACACGCTCGGGCGTGACTCGGCGTCCACCGACCTTGCGCACTCGTGGCAGGACCTGTTCCCGTCGTCCGTGCCGACCCCCGGGCTAGCGAACGTGCCGGGAGACACCGTGGCGCCCGCGCTGATCGTCCCGCCCGACGCGGGACTCTCCTCGTCGATGATCGAGATCCGCTACGACGAGCCGGTGCTCGCGTCCGTCGCGACGGACACGAGCCACTACACCGTGACGGCCGTGGTCCCCGGCGACACGGCGAGCGTCGATGTCGCCGTCACGGGAGTCTTCGGCGATCCCGAGGAACCGGGTCGGCACTTCTACGTCGCGACGGCCAGCCTCGCGGCGGGTGCGGTGGGCACGCTCGGGGTCATGGACATCCCGGACGTGCAGATCGACTCGACCAGCGCGATCGTCAGGGGTCCGAACTCGCTGACCGGGACGGCCACGTTCACCGTCCCCTCCGAGGCGCTGGCGATCTGTCAGATCCAGGAGTTCGACGACATCGGTTTCTCTCCCCACGTGGGCGACACCGTTCTGGTGGCCGGTTTCGTCACGGTGGGCGACATCCCGGCCGTCGAGTTCGGCGAGCGGCCCTCGAGGGACCGCGTGAGCATCTGGGTTCAGGAGCCGGGAGGATGTGGCGTCAACGTGTTCGCGTTCCTGCCCGACGCGGCCGACGAGTACGAGGCCGGGTTTCCGGACATCAGGGAGTTCGGCGTGCAGCTCAACGACCTGGTGCAGATTCGAGGGCGCGTGACGGAGTTCGTATCGAGCTCGGGCTCCGGCGCCGTGACGGAAATCGAGGCGATTGCCGACGACCCCGGATTCTACAAGTTCCTGCTGCGGGGGCTCGCGGGGCCGACCCCGGTCGAAGTGACGACTCGCGAAGGCAACGACGAGCGGCTCGAGGGCACTCTCGTTCACACGATCGGCGTCGCGATCAACGCGAACGCGCTCGCGATCTTCATCGACGACGGCTCCGGTTCGATCCAGATATTCCAGAACTTCTCCAATCTCGACCTGACGCGCTTCACGGTCGGCGACAACCTCGACGTGACCGGGATCATCACGCAGTTCGACGCGAATCCGCCGTACTTCTCCGGATACGAGCTCGTGCCGCAGAACCAGGACGCCATCTTCAAGGTGGACGGAGAGTTCGCGCAGGGCGATCCGGAACTGAGCGTGCCGCCGCGCGTACTCGTGCCGCACCTCGGCGAGACCATCCGCATCACGGCGACGTCGGCCTTCCGCAGCGACATAACCGTCGAGATCTACGACATGGTGGGACGAAAGGTCACGACGCTGTACGACGGAATCGGCCTGGGTGAGCAGACCTTCGACTGGAACGGGGTCGGGCAGGACGGCTCCGTCGTGGAGCCGGGCGCGTACGTGTGCCATGTTCGATCAGTGCCGCTCGACGGAGGTCGGGTACGGACCGCGACCGCCCCCATCATCGTCGGTCTGCGGCTCAAATGAGGAGGCGCCCGGTGAATTTCGTTCCGAGAGCAATCCATCGAACCCACGGAGGTGCCCGGTGAAATCCGCATCGTTCCGGAGGGCCCTCCTACTGGCCGCGTTCCCGGGGCTGGTTCTGGCGCCCGCCGCGAGCGCGAAGTTCTTCGACGATCGCGAACTGAGTCCGCGGGCGAGGGGGCTGGGGGGGAGCTACGCGGGGCTCTCGGAGGATGCCACGGGCATCTACTACAACCCCGCCGGCCTCGCGAACGTCCCGGGGCTCGATTTCCGAGCGTCCCTCTATCAGCCGTGGAGCGTCTCGTTCGCGCGGGTCAATCAGTTCGCCGTCGCGTACCCCACGGAGGGTTGGGGAACGTTCGGATTGGGCTACTCGGACTTCCGCGTCGAGTACCAAGAAACCGTGCTGAGCATCGAGCGTACACTCACGCTATCGCACGGCTTCACCGCGATGGAAGATCTCTCGTCGAGTCTCGCCCTGGGCTACACGGTCAACCTCTACAACCTGGACTACCCGACGCCGTCGGTCTCCGAGCTCGACTTGGGGTCCGAGACGACGCTGGGAATCGATCTCGGGGTCCTCGCGCGGCTGCACGACCGTACGACGGCGGGCGCGTTCTTCAGGAACGTCAACAACCCGGAGATGGGAGACCCGGTTTCCAGCGACCTCCCTCAGAGTGTCGTGGGCGGTCTCGCTTATCGGCCGTACGACGGCGTGATCACTCTCTTCGAAATCGAGAAGCAGCTCGGCGAAGACATCCAGTTCCACGGCGGCGTGGAGTTCAATGTCGCGGAACCGCTGGACATCCGCTTCGGCGCGCAGTCCAAGCCGAACCTCCTCGACTTCGGCGTGGGGCTCAACTACACGAGCATCCAGGTGGACTTCTCGTACACCCATCACCCCGTCCTCGACCCGACGCTGCACTACGGGCTGGGGCTCCAGTTCTAGGGATCGCGATGAGGATCAGTCTCGCCACGAGGTTCCCACGGATCGCGCTCAGGGCGGCGCTCTGGTCCGCGTGCCTCCTGGGGGGAGCGACGGGCGGGTTCGCCCAAGAAGGCGCGGATCCGCCCGACGCTGCCGCCGTTCGAAGGATCGATCTCAATCGTGCGAGCCTCCGGGAGATCGAAACCCTGCCCATCCCGAGCGAGGTCGCCCGCGCGATCTGGGAGCAGCGCGAATTCGTGCAGCACTTTCGCGGGGCGGTCGACCTCAACGAGATCGACGGCTTGACGCCCGAGATGCTGCAGTCCATCAAGCCGCTGATCGTGATCGAGCCGGTCAAGCGCCATCCCGAGGCGCAGCGCAAGGACGACCTCTTCTATCGCTTCGAGTGGTGGGAGGGGGCGGAAGGCCGCGACGAGTCGATCGTGGAGCTCTACAAGGTGCTGGCGCTCGAGCCCACCAACATCAACGAGGCGTCGTACATGGACGTCTACAACCTGCAGAACGCGTCACCGGTCGACGCCGCGGCGATCATCAACTATCGCAAGCAGGTGGGGGAGATCGGCAACCGGGGTCAGCTTCGGCGCGCGACCGGTCTGACCGGCTGGGGCTATTCGAACATCCGGAACTTCGTCATCTTCGAGCCGCCCGAGGAGGACAACCGGCTCCACGGCGGGTACTCGCTCCGCGTGGAGTCGACGACGGACTTCCCAGACCTCGTCGATCTGTTTCGGCAGGACCGGGATCCGGGCGAGGGGACGAACGACAACTGGTGGGATCGCCTGCGGCTCGACAACCCGAATCCGGCCGTCTATCAGAAGCTCCTGCTGCGCTACAAACGGCGGCTCCGCGGGGGGCTCGTGACGGGGCGTCGCATCGCGGAGGAGGATTTCTTCGACACGAAGAAGGGGTTCGTCAGCTACCAGGACGTCGACCTCGGGCGTCTGAAGGTCGAGAAGATCCTGCTCGGAAACTACCAGGTCTCCTGGGGGCAGGGTGTCGTGATGGAGAACACGGACTTCTTCAGCCCGCGGAAGGCCGGCTACAACTTCACGAAGCGCTACGACGGTGTCATCGGAGACCTGTCCCGGACCCACATGGCGGCGCTGCGGGGCGTCGCGACCGAGGTCACCCTGGGTCCCGTCCGCGCGCTCGGAATTTACTCGGACGACGACAAGGACGCGATCCTGAACGCGGACGGTTCCGTGAACATGCTGGTCCGCTTGACTCCGCGCGTCGAAGACGACGAGCTGAAGGCGGCCGGTCTCCGCCCCATGCGCGACCAGGTGAACGAGAAGCTCTTCGGCGGGAACCTGCGCTACAACTTCCAGCCGGGCAGTTGGCTCGGCTTCGGCGGCTACGAGGCCCGATACGATCGCTTCTTCGATCCGAAGTGGGATCCGACGAACCCGTCCGACAAGCACCCGCTGATCGCCGACGACGACGAGGACAACATCGTCGCGCAGGACGCCGAGATGTTTTCCTCCCTCAAGAGCGACGGCAAGTTCCGACGCGTCTACGGCGCGGATTTTCAATGGGTCTATCGGAACATGGTGGTGCAGGGCGAGTACGCGGAGCTCGACAAGGGCGGGAAATTCTACAAGATCGGCGACGATCCCAGGGCGATGGTGTTCAACGCCTACGTGCAGGAAGAGAACCTCAACGTCCTCTTGGTCTACCGCGACTACGACGTCGCGTTCGACAATCCGTACCAGCGTTCCTTCTCGAATTACAAGCGGTTCAAGGGCACCGTTCTGGAAGACGAGTTTCGGCTCCAGGACCCGATTTACGGTCTGGTCTACGACAACGCGGCCCAGCCGCAGGCCGAGCGCGGCTTCTACATCAACACGCGCTACCGCTTCGCGGACCCGTTCATCGCCACGGTCGAGTGGGATACCTGGCGGCGGCAGGCGGACAAGAGCAAGTACTCGCGGTTCGTCGGCCGTCTCGAGTACCGTGTCCTGTTCCCGCTGCGATTCAAGCTCCGTCAGAAGTGGCAGAACCGCGAGCACGAGAATCTGGAAGATCCCACGATCTTCCACCAGTCCGAGACCATCTGGGCAATGGAGTACCGGCTATCCCGCTTCGACGAGCTGGAGTTCCGCTACGGCTCCGCGTACATCAAGTGGCCTCCGCGGGGTCGCCTCCAAGGTGAGCCGGAGCCGAACGGCCGGAACCCGATCTCGGGGAACAACTCCCAGGACGGCAGGTGGTGGAGTGCCAAGCTCACCCACCACATGAAGAACCGCCGGGTCAAGATCGACGGCGAGGTGATCCTGTACGAAGGATTCTGGTGGTTCTTCGAGAAGAACACGTTCCGAGTCATCGACGGGAACAACGGCTTCCGGACCTGGGTGGAGGTGACGGACCGCGTGTCGGACGGCCTGACCGCCCGCCTGCGCTACGTGCGCGACAATCAGCAGCGGCTGACGAACGTGGATATCCGGGAGTTCAACGAGGAAGTCGGGGACCCGATCGACGCCGACGACGTCCGAAACATCATCCACTACTTCCGCGTTCAATTGGACTATACCTTTTGATGACCTGGGGAGGAGAAGGTTGCCCATGAAGCGAATGTCGCTCCTCACGATCGTGATCCTCGCGGCGGGCGCCCCCCGGGATGCGGCGGGATTGACGTTTCTCGATCTCTTACCCGGGGACGAGGCCTTGTTGAGCGACGCCCGCGCGGCGGCGCTCGGTCGCACCCGGACGGCCGGTCATACGGGCGCGTTCACGGCCGCCTCGAATCCGGCGCAGTTGTCTAGAAGCGACGAGATGCTCGTGATGCTCGGAGGGGGCTTTCAGAAGATGAAGGAAGTTCGCTCGACTCCGGCCTACGACAGCTTCGACGCGTTTCTCGTGAACTCCAGCTACGCCCTCAATGACAAGTACCAGTATGAAGGTGGCATCGGGATCTCCGGTCCACTCGGCTCGGGCGGAGTCCTCGGCATGTTCGGCGCCGGCTTGTCGTACGCTCCCGTGTGGGACTTCAACTATGACTACCTGGAGGAAGTGCGCGACAACAATCCGTTCACGCAGCCTCGTGACAAGCTCATCGCGTTGAACGAGGTCCGGTCCGACGGCGCGATCGAAGCCGTCACGGGCGGGGTCGGGGTCGCCCCGCTGGAGTGGCTCGCGGCCGGCGTGTCCGTCCAGTACCTCTGGGGCGATAGCCATCTCTTCGTTCAGACCCGTCTCGTTCAGGAAGACCTCCGGGGTTTCCTGGACCTGGAGACATCTTCGATGTCCGGCGTCCGCGGTGTGGTCGGGCTCAGCGTCCGTCCGAATCACCGCTTCGACTTCGCTGCCACCTGGAAGACGGAAACCACGCTGGAAGGGAAGTTCCGCGCCGGTGATGCGGAGGACCCGAACGTGTTCAACGGCTCGTTCGACGTGAAGTACCCGAACGAGCTGGGGTTCGGCGTCGTGTTTCGACCGCGGGCGAGGGTCCGCACGACGATCCGGGCCGAGGCCAACTGGGGTGAATGGTCGAAGTACGAGAACGACCTGGCCAACGACCCGAGGCTTGCCGCCATGTGGGATTTCCTCGTCCTCGACGGGGATCTCGAGGACGTGTGGGACTTCCGGGCAGGGATCGAGCACGTGTTCTACAACGATTTTCCGGTCCGCTTCGGGTTCGCTCACAAGTCGTCACCGCAGGACAAGCAGGTCGTGACCACGTCGTTCACGTTCGGCGGCGGGCTCCTCTTCGGGCCGCTGAGGGCGGATGCCGGCGTGGAAGTGGCGAATCGCAAGTACCGCCACGACGATCTGTTCGATGATGCGTTCTTCGGAGGCACTTCGCGGGTGACCCAGGATCTCGTGGAAGAGAACGCCACGTTCGGCTACGTCACCCTCAGCACCACGTTCGATCCCTGGGGAGGGTAGGCCCTTGTCGCGCCGGATCTTTGCCGCGTTCCTCTCGCTCGTCGTTCTCGGGGCGGCGGCTCCCGCCGAGGCCGAGATCGTCAAGCTGACGGTCGTCCATACGAACGACATCCATGGCGGGATCAACCCGTCGGACGCCACGTTCATGAACCGCGACTTCCCGCCGCGGCTCGGGGGCGCCGCCTCCATGGTGACGCTGCTGCGGCGGCTGCGGGCCGAGATCGAAGCGAGCGGTGGCCACTTCCTCATGATGGACGCCGGCGACACGTTCCAGGGGACGCCCGTCGGGACGCTCACGAAGGGCCGCGCCGTGCTCGACTTCATGAACTCGGCCGGCTACGACGCGCTCTCGCTCGGAAACCACGACTTCGACGAAGGCAAGGAGAACTGCCAGGAGCTGGTGGCGCGCGCCAACTTCCCGGTCCTCGCGGCGAACCTGATCGACGAGACGACGGGGACGACGGCCGAATGGGTCGAACCCTGGATCATCAAGGACTACGGGAATCTCCGGGTGGGCATCATCGGCCTGATTACCCCGGAGACGGAGAACATGAGCTTTCCGGCGAACGTGGCCGGGCTCGACTTCGCCCCGATGGC
>JALGZO010000601.1 GCA_025774865.1 bacterium
TGGGATGCCGGGGTGGTCGACATCGACGTGGTCCAGCTACTGGCCGCGGTCTATGCCGAAGTGGGGCGTGGCGCCGATGTGCCGGCGCTCTACGCCCGCGCCGCGACGGACGAGCGGCTACCCCAAGAAGCCCGCCGCGCCTTCCTGCAAATGTCGGAGTAGGGGACATTCCTCTTTTTACTTAAATAGCTTAAGCCGGAAGCCGGCTTAAGCTATTTGAGTAAAAAGAGGAATGTCCCCTTTCCGGCGACGCTCTCGTAACGACAACGACGAACTTCCCTATTGCGGCCGCGACGGTCCTCCGTAACCTTTGCTGAAGAGGCCCCGTGCCTCGGAAAGGAACCACTCATGAAGAGAATGCTGCTCCTCCTGCTCGCGCTGGCCGTGGTGACGATCTCTTGCTCCGACGGCTCTTCGCCAGGCGGCAACAACGTGGCCGTCCTGCTGACCGACGCACCGATCGACTTGACCGGGGTCAGTGCGGTCAACGTGACGCTGACGGGCGTCTCACTCCGTGGAGAGGGCGACGACGGGGGAGGTGCGAAGCTGACCCTGACGGCCGGAGACGACATGGTGGTCAACCTGCTGGACTATCAGGACGGGCAGGTGGTGCTGATCGCCACGGGCGAGGTTCCGGACGGGACCTACAGCAAGATCCGCATGAACGTCTCGCGGGCCGAGCTCGTGCGCGACGACGATGGCGATCCCGAGACGCCCGAGATCGTCGAGGAGATCTTCAATCCTTCCGGCAAGGTCGACGTGCCCGTCGCCTTCTCGCTGACGAACGGCGAGGACATGGAGATCACGCTCGATTTCGACGCAGCGCTGTCGGTCCAGGTCAACGAGACCAACGGACAGCATCCCTACATCCTGCGCCCGGTGATCAACGTCGCGGGGATGAACTGACCGCCGACTCCGGCTGATTCTCCTCGATAACCCCGACCGACTTCCAAGACGTGACAAGATCGGGGCCCGGGCACGTCTTGTCCGGTGTGGGAGTCATGGTGGAATCGGATCGCGAGCCAGGAACCCGGTCCGGGGTCCCGCCGGAGATCGACGTCGATCTCCTTCGGATGTTCGGCGACCTGGCCGCGGGCCGGGGCAGGGCCCTCGAGGAGATCTACCGGGCCGCGGCGGACGAGCTGTACGGACTGGCGTTGTGGCGTAGCGGCTCGCCCGCGGACGCCGCCGATGCGGTCCAGGACGTTTTCGTGCGTCTGGTCGGGCGGCCGGCCGCGCTGGGACGGATCCGCGATCCGCTGGCCTACCTGCGACGCATGACCCACCGTGCGGCGATCGACCGGTACCGCAAGCGCGCCCGCCGTCCGGAGGAGTCGCTCGAGGCGGTTTGCTTCGTCCCGAGATCGGCAAGGCGACCGGCGTGCCCACGTTCACCGCGGCGAGCCGCTACCGGCTGGGCATGCGACGCCTAAGGAAGCTGACGGGAGTCGAGCCATGAAACAGAACGACAAAGACCCGTTCGCCGGAATGCGGGCGGTCCGACCTCCTCGGGACCTCGCCGGACGCGTCCTCAGCGTCGCGACGGGTGCGGCTGCGGAGCTCCGTGTCTCGATCTGGGACCGGCTCTGGCACAGCACGCCACTGCGCGTGAGCTGGGTCGTTGCCGTGGTCCTACTCGTGCTCGCCCACATGACGCTCGGCAGGGCGCCGGGGAGCCGGGGATCGCCGGAGGCATTGGCCGGGATCGACGAGCTCGAGGAGGTGTTCCGGCTGCCGGCGATCGAGATCAGCCCGCGAGCCGAGTCCATCGCCCTCGGGGGAAACCGACGAAAGAACAGGAGGATTGACTCATGAATCGCATTCGAGTGCTGGCCGCCGCCGGGTTGCTCGTCGTTCTGGTCGCGCTTCTCGGAGCCCGGATCTCGGCACGTACGAGTTTTCATGCTTTGCCGCTCGTCGCACCCGCAGCGGCCGCCGTTCCGGAGCCGGGCCCCGTCGTGGTCTCCGAGCTCCCGACGCCGTTCTGCTGGGGCTGCTCGTGGA
>JALGZO010000602.1 GCA_025774865.1 bacterium
CAGGGTGGGTGCACGACAATTTGGGAGACGTCACGGACTACACCCTGGGAGTCGGACTGGGGTACCGGGGAATCCAGGTAGACTATGCCAGCTATCCTCAATCGACTGACTTGGCCCGCGTGCACCGATTCTCTCTCTCAGCCGGCTGGCGCTTTGGCGGGGCGCTCTGATGTGTGCGCCGTCCGGCTCCCCGCCGCCTCCCTCGCCGCCGGGCGGAGCTGCGTGTGCCGCTGGGTGATGGGCAGATCCGCGCGCCGCATCCCACGCGAGTTCCTGAAGTTGGTGTCCCGCTAATACCGGGCCGTAAGTCTTTGGCTTGCGGGCCTTTGTGCGGGTGCACAGATTCGTCGAAAAGCCGTCTCCGCAATATCTCCAGTGGTTTGCGCGGGCGGGGCGTGAAGTCTCAGTTGGGGTGCCCGCTCCGCTCGGTCCGCGCTGCCCGGCGATCAGTAGTTTCCGGTCAAGCAGAGGTCGCGATCAGCGCTGACGGCACCGGCTCGTCACTGATCCTAATCGGCCCGCTCCGCTGCACATCCTCTTCTCCGATCGCGTCGAGCCGCTTGTTCCCGAGGGCGGGGAGGATCCACGTCTTGAGCGCGGACTCCTTCCGCCGGATTCCCGACTCTCTCTGCCCGTTCGCCCGGCAGTAGTTCTCGAGAAACCTCCTGCTCACCCAAGGCGTGATCGTCCCCTCGTTACACCAGCGGCGTCGCTGCCGTCACCCGAAGTTGACGCACGCCCGGCCTCGGACGTAAGCCGGCCACGCCGGGGGGGCGAAAGACGTCCGGTCACACAGCGTCGGCCAGCGGCGCCCGTGCCGCCCAGGGTCCGCTTCGGGATGAACTCCCGAGAGAATGGCCGCCATGGCTTCATGAGACGAAGGTCCTGTTTCGCCCATGATCATGAGAATATAATCAGGTTCGGCCGAGCGGCGCCCGCCCGGTGATCACCCGCCAGAGTCGAATGGGTCCAGCGGACTCACGACGCCCCGCGCCTTCCGTCAACGAGGAGCCCTTCACCATGACCGCACCATCACTCGCCCGACTGGGGATTGTCGGAGCGCTCGCTCTGATCCTCGGCCAGCCTTCGAGCGCCGTAGGCCAGGATGCGTCAGCCGATCCCGTCTTTCCCGACTCGTTCGTTGACTCCCGAGGGCGCCTCGATCTCGATGCCCTCCTGGCCACCGGCTACGAGGGCCCCGTCGATCTCGACAGACTCCAGGTCAGCGGATCGACTCCCGTGACCCGTGAGCGGTTCGAGACCATCGAGGCGTTGGGCCGTTCCCCCGAGAGCGACCTCGATCCACGCCATCACCGGTTCGCGAGCCCGCGTGGGGACCCCGCCTGTTGGGACGACCAGTTCCCGGCCCCCGGAATCTACGGCTGGGTCAACGCTGCCGTCGTCTATCAGGACGAACTGTACGTCGCCGGTTCGTTCTACGCCGCCGGGTTCCGCGCGGACAACGTAGCGGTCTGGGACGGTTCGTCCTGGAGCCCCGTGGGTACCGGAGTCAATGGCGAAGTGCATGCTCTCCTCGTCTGGGACGACAAACTGGTGGCCGGCGGCGAGTTCACGATCGCCGGCGGGGTCGCGGCGAACCGGGTGGCCGCCTGGAACGGTATCTCGTGGTCCGCGCTGGGCGCGGGAACCAGCGGGCCGGTGAGGGCGCTCGCCACTTGGCAGACCGATGATCTGTTCGTGACCGGAGACTTCATCGTGGCCGGCACGATCTACGCGAATCGGATCGCCCGCTGGGACCGGACGCAATGGACCGCCCTCGGTGACGGCCTCAACGCAGCGGGAAAGGCGCTCGTCGTACATGAGGACGAGGTCGTGGTGGCCGGGGAATTCACGGCAGCCGGAACGACAATCTCGAACGGCATCGCTTCTTGGGATGGCGCGAACTGGACGACGTTTGGCCCCGGGACCCCTGATGGCGGGATCCTCTCGCTCGTCGTTCATGGCGGTCAGTTGATCGCCGGCGGTCGGTTCGAGGAAATCGGCCTCGCACAGGTCCCGTATCTCGCCGCCTGGGACGGCGCCGCGTGGGGCCCTCTCGGCGCCCCGCAGACCGGCGCGGTCGAGGAGATGATCACCATCGACGACAGTCTCTTCGTCTACGTGGGCCGACCCGCCGAACCGGGCGGCCTCTACGACGAGGTGGAAGTCCGCCGGTGGGACGGCGTCTCCTGGGCGAATCTCCTGAGCGAGAGCGACCTGGGGACGGCGGCGTTCACGATCTGGCAGGGCGACTTGACGATGTTCGTCGCAGTGGACCACGGGTTCGCGCTCGGCGCTCGCTGGACGGGACTCGACTGGGACTTGATCCGCGGACCGGGCATCGACGACGACGTCCGGGCCATGGCCGTCTACCAGGGGGATCTGATCGTCGCGGGGAGTTTCGACCAGGTGGGTTCGATCGGAGCCGCCGCGATCGCGCGTTGGAACGGCACCACCTGGTCGCCGCTGGGCGCGGGGATCGATGGCGAGGTGTTCGCTCTCTACGCCGATGGGACCGATCTCTACGTGGGTGGCTCCTTCACTCAAGCGGGCGGCGTTTCCGCCTCTGCCGCCGCCCGATGGGACGGCGCGAACTGGCATGCACTCGGTTCGGGCCTCGCTGGGGACTCTCCGAGGGTGAACGCGATCGAGAAGCACGAGGGCCAGATGATCTTCGGCGGGTTGTTCGAGGCCGCTGGAGGGGTGGCGGCTCACGACATCGCGAAGTGGAACGGGGCGACCTGGGACAGCGTGGGATCCGTCGCCGAATTCTACGGCGTTTTCTCCCTGCTCTCGACGCCCGGTGGCCTGGTCGCCGGAACGGCTCACTACGACTCTCCGGTCTTTCTCTGGGACGGTGGCTCCTGGCTGGACCTCGGGTTCTATACGGCGGACTTCTCGCAGTCGGCCGTCGTCCACGCCCTCACCGTGTTCGAAGACGATCTCGTGATCGGCGGCTTCTTCGACGGCGAGAGCTACAACAACGGATACCACGGAATCGCCCGGTGGGACGGATTCGGCTGGGTGAATCTCGGCGTGTCTTTCGACGGGGGCAGTTGTGATTCCGATACCCCGGTCGTGAACGCACTGGTGGTTCACGATGGCCAACTCGTCGCCGGGGGAGGCTTCGGCCTGGACGGAGTCTCCGGAGAAGTGAACATCGCCTCCTGGAACGGCATGAGCTGGTCCCCGATCGGCGGTGGGGTTTCCGAGAGCGAGACCTGCGGATCCGACGGAGGAATCCACTGCCTGGCCGGCTGGGGATCCCGTCTCGCGGTGGGGGGTGACTTCGGCCTAGCCGGAGAGACCGTCTCACACCACCTCGCCGTCTGGGATTGTTCGCCTCTCACCGGGATCGGCGGGACCGGCTTCGCGGTCAGCGGACTTCTCCCCGGGATCCCGAATCCGTTCGTCGACGCAACCTCGATCCGCTTCCGGCTGACCGAAACGGCGCAGGTCGATCTGGTCGTCTACGATGTCCAGGGGCGCCGGGTTCGCGCCCTGCGGTCGAAGGAGAGGCACACGGCCGGCCTCCACGTCGTTTCCTGGCACGGTCGGGACGACTCCGGACGGATCGTCTCCCCGGGCGTCTACTTCGTCCGGCTTCGTGCCGGCGAGACTACGGAGACCCGCAAGGTGACGCGGCTCCGCTGATCTCGAGGTGGTCACGATGACGGCCCGGTCGCATCGCTAAGCACTTCGCGAGCGTCTCCGCGGGTTTGCATGCCGGGAGCCGGGGTGACGGGGATTGGGTCCTACTCGTGCTAGGCTCAAGCTCAGCCACGCGAGACGGGGCTGCACTCCGGTTGGGGGCCCCGGATTAGGAGGCCCGCAATGAGACAGGTTGGTCGTACTGGCCTCGCCTTCCAGGCCGGCGGTATCGCGCTCATCGCGGCGGGGCTGATCGGGTGTGACGAGGGAGGGGCAGATCCAGAGCCGGAACTGCCCGCGTTCCCGACGTTTTGGCAAAGCTGGTCACCAGCGTCTGAGCCAGCAGGGCCGGCGGCACTTGGCCTGGATCGCGAGTATCAGAGGCCGCTGCCTTACAATTGGTACAACCCGGAGCGTGTGGTCCGTCGTCGGGACGTGTTCCTCGAAACACGAGATCAATCTGAGGGCGAGGAGTTCCTTCGAGTCCTCGAGTTCGCAATCGCGACCGAGCGATCAGGCGACTGGGCGAGCCCAGACTCCTCGGGTTGGTTTGGCGTCATGCGGCAGCTTCCACCCGACTTGCAAGACCTCAGGGAAGCAACGTCGGTAGCGATTTGGGTCGACGACTTTGGGGCGTCTCGTGGTCGGATGATTCTCGACCTCGGTGAGATCAGCGAGGATTTCTATGTCGAGACGACGAATCCTCAGAAAGGACGCGGGTGGCTCGACACCGAGGACATCGATCCGGAGGATGGCGAACTCACGGCGAGCCGGGAGGACTTCGGACTCGACAACATCCAGGCCGCCGATTCGGATCCACCGGCTCCGGGCGACGACGGCAACGACGACTTCGTGCTCCCGGGTCAGGAGCCGCTCGATTACTCGCGAATCAACGGAACTGAGGGCAATGGACTGCTCGATACCGAGGATCTCGACGGCAACGACTTTCTCGATCAGGACAACATCTACGGAAGCTACGTGATTTCGCTGGGTGAGGATCCGGTCTCCCCCTATCTGGTGAAGGACAATGGCAACACGCCCGGCGGATCCCCGGGCAACACCTGGCGCTTGTTTCGGGTACCGCTCGATGAAGGTGTCCCGGTCGGCGGGACACCCCGTCTGGTTGGAGCCTACGTTCGCCTCTGGTTCGACGACTTGACGCCCGGCCCGGGCAAGAAGGTCCGAATAGCGGACATCGCCTTTGCCTGGGGGCAGGGGCGGGACTTCATGCTGCTGGGCCCGTGATGCCGGCGTCAGCGGAGAGAGGGGGCCGTGAGCCCTCCAGGAACCGGTCGAGACGACGGTGTCGTGTACCTGACCTCGATCTTGTACCTGCGGTCGCGGATCGCGAGCGCCGGCCACTTGAAGTAGATCCCAGGGTTGTGCTCGAGGAGCGGGGGCCCGCCCTTCTCGCCGGGGATAGCCATCAATGTCGAATCCCTGCCCGTGGCCACGGACTCCGGGCTCGCGATCACGTTGACACGCGACGAGTCGGGCGAGAACGGTGTGATGTTCGGAAAGGTGATCGTGCCTTCCTCGTAGTCGATGAACTCGGGTTCGACAAAGTGATCCGGGTCCGGACCTGCCCGGCCGCGATGATCAAGGGCCATGATCTGCACGAAGGGGATCAGCTTACCTTCCTTGTCAAGCTGGTTCTCCTCTTCCTCCCCAGAGGCCGATGACGCCAGCCGCCAAATCACCAGTTCGAACGTGTCGGGCTCGATGTTGCGTGCGCCGAGAGAGTAGATATTCTTCTGTTCGAGGTCGCGAGCCGGAGCGAACCCCCTGGCGTCTTCGTAAAGGTCCCGCTCCGGGGGAGCGAGGATCTGGAGACGCAGCGTGTCCATGTTTGCGCCGGCGCTCCCCAGGGAATCCCCGGTGATTCGCACCGCTGTCAGGGCTAGGATCTGGTTCGTCGGCAGGATCCGCTCGAGCGTGAGCGCCCCCGTCCGAGAATCGAAACTGTAGTCCTCGTTGATTCGCAGCCGATGGAACCTGCCGGGGAG
>JALGZO010000603.1 GCA_025774865.1 bacterium
GTCTCTGGGCCCGGCCCGATGAAGACGGTTGGGCTGGTCGGTGGGCGTACCACCTCGTGACCGACGGCACCGCGTTTCCGCGCGATACGCTCGGCCGCGCGTGCGTGGCCGCCTGGATCGTCGTGGCGCTCGCCGGCGTGGGAGGATGGGTTTTGGCGGCCGGTCGGCCGGGCTGGGGACTCGTCGCCGCATTCCTTGCGGCCCACATCGTGCCGACGATCATCGCTTTCGCGTCGTCCCGGTTCCGGATTCCGCTCGTGCCGATCCTCATCGTGGGGGGAGCCTTTCTCGTGGGAGAAGGGCGTCGAGCCTGGCGCGAGGCGAGCCCGCGGCGACGCGTGTTCGCCGCCGGTTCCGTCGCTTTGACCGTGATCATCATCGCCTCCCGCTGGTCGACCCTGTCGACGCCGCAGTTCGGATGATGAAGAGGGCGCGAGCCACGCGTGTCTTGCTCCCGGCGGCGGCGACGCTCGTCGCGCTCGTGCTCTCGCTGACCGCCCTCCGCGACGCGAAGTACAACGCGGACGAGCGGCAGTGGATCTACCAGGGTGAGCAGGCGTGGCGCCACCTTCGGACCGGCCACCTCGACGCTCCCTACTGGACCGAGTTCGGCATGCTGTGGGGATGGCCGAGCCCACCGGTCGCGAAGTACGTGATCGGCTTCGCGTTGCAGGCGGCGGGGAAGGAGTCACCGCAGCGGGAAGGAACCACGAAGGCGATGCGCGCCCGGCTCAAGCCGTTTCCGACGGACGTCTTGTGGGCCGCGCGAGTGCCTTCGGCGGTGTTCGGAGCGATCGGAATTTTCTTCTTCTTCCTCGTGGCGCGGCGGGTGGCCAATGAGTGGGTCGCCCTGCTCGGATCCGTCTCGCTCGCCACCTCGCCCGTCTGGCTCGCGTCTTCGCGCCGCGCGATGGTCGACATCTACGGCATCGCGCTGACGATCGTCGCCCTCTACATCTTCATTCTCGCGCGGGAACGTCAGCAGCGAGGGGAGACGATCGGGTCGACGCTGATGCTCTTCGCGGGGACCGGGGTCACTCTCGGGCTCGCGGTCGGGGCAAAGCTGAGCGCCGCCGGAGCGGCGACCGGGCTCGGAATGCTTCTGTTCGTGGATTTGGTGAGGCCGGGAGCCGCGCGCGGGAAGATCGTCGCGGCGGGGCTGACGCTGGCGATCTGCGCCGTCGTCGTGTTCGTGGGGTCCAATCCCTACCTGCACCATGATACCTGGGCGCGCTTCACCGCGATCTTCCCCGCGTGGGAAGGTGTCGTCGATGGGCGCATCGAAAACAACACGGGGCTGTTCAAGAACGCCTACCGCCCCGGCCTCGCCTCGCTTCGAGAGGCGGCGGAAGTTCTCCTGTTGCCCGCGCGCGCGGCGACGCCGTGGCTTCTGCTTCCGGTCGTGGGCGCGACCCTCACGTGGACCGCCGTCGGCCGACGATTCCCCGCCGACACCGTCCACCTCGCAGTGTGGCTGCTCGCCGTACCCGCGGTCGTGGCGGGCGCCTTCTCGCCCGGCCACTTCGTCCATGTCTGGATCACCTGGGTCGGCGTGGTGGGGTGGGTGAGCTTGGTCTTGGCCGGTCGACCTGGTGGAGACCTCGATGCGTCGCGCCGTCGCGCCGCCACTGCCGTGGCGGTCGCGGCGCTCGGCTCGCTCGCCTTCATTCTCGCCACGACTTACGTCACGTGGCCCCGCTACTACCTTCCGGTCATTCCGGCGCTGGTTCTCGGATCCGCCGTGAGCCTGTACGGGCTGGGCGCTCTTCTCGTCCGCCATTCGGGTCGGGTCGGCGCGATTCCGGTGGTCGCCGCCGTGGTGTTCGGGTTTTTGTCGGTCACGACGACGTACCCGGATTCGGGGAACGCGAAGACAGTGAAGCTCCTTGCCGCGGGTCGCGGCTCCCCGGGTCACACGTTCCTGGTCGGTTCGGTCGCGAGTTTTTCCCTCTTCCTGCTTCCGCTCGTCATCGTCCGACGCGGGCGAGCCGACAGCTCGCGCGGAGTGTGAACGTATGAGTGACCGCCGGATGCTCTCGTTCGCTGCGGGAGGCTCCTTCGCGATCTACTGCGGGTTCCTCGTGCTGCAGCCCGTTCTTCGCCTGACGAATCTCCGACTGCTCGGGCTGACGCCGTGGACGCGACGCTTCGCCCGAGGGTATCCGGAGCTTTCCGAACCGTGGGCCCAGATCTTCACGTGGCTGCAACAGCCGCCGGTTCGGACCACGCTGTACGTCGTGGCGCTGTTCGTGCTCTTCGCCCTGTACCTCTCGGCGTATCGATCCGTTCGGGCCGGGGCGCACGTTTCTCGGCGTACGATTCTCCTCGTCTTTCTGTTGTTCGCGGTCGTGCTCGTGCCGTCGCTTCCGACCTTCTCGGCGGATGTCTTCTCCTACGTGGCCCACGGGGAGCTCGTGGACACGAGGGGGCTCAGTCCGTACGAAGTTCGGATGGAGGATCATCGGGACCTCGAGATGGCGCGCTACGCAACCCGGATGCGACTCGGTTCGGTCTATGGACCTCTCGCTCTCCGAACCTTTCAAGCGCTGCACGTGACGAGCCTCGGTCCCTTCGCGAATCTGATGGTTCTGAAGATCTTCTTCCTGCTGCTTCTCGTGGCGTCTCTGGATCTCGTGTTTCGGACCGCCCAGGCGTTGGGCTGCCCTCCGATGGAGGCTCGGGCACGGCTCCTTCTGCTGGCGTGGAATCCTCTGGTTCTTCTGGAGGGCGTTCTCGACGCTCACGTCGACGTCCTCATCCTCTTCCTCGTTGCCCTCGGAACGTTCCTCGTGGTTCGAGGCCGAACCGCGGCGGGTCTCGCGGTGCTCACAGCGTCCGCGGCGGTGAAGATCGTGTTTCTCTTTCTCGTGCCTCTGGTTCTCGTCTACGCGTTCCACTCGGCAAGGCCGGCCGGGCGCTCCGCCGGCGTTCGGCGAGCGGCACTCGTGTTAGTGGCTGGAGCGGCGTTGAACCTGGTGTGGTATCTGCCGGATTGGGTAGGGGGCGGTCCGCTCACGGCCCTCGCGGAGCTGCGCAACTACGCGTCGGGGTCCGTGACCTTCATCCTCCGCCGGGTCCTTCGCGTGTTCGGGGTCCGCGGGACGACGCTGCCTCTGTTCACTAGTGGGATCTTCGCCGCGATCGTTCTCTTCCGGATTTGGCGAGTGCGGGATCTACCGGGTTTCCTCGCCCGACTCTCTCGCGATGTCCTTCTCTGGCTACTCGTCTTCGTGTCGGTAACTCATCCCTGGTACGCGCTCCCGCTGTTCCCCGCGGTGCTCGCGGCCGGGGTCAGGAGGCACGTCGCGGCGCTCCTCCTGTTCTCCCTGTCGTCCTTGTTCGCTTTCTACGGGTTGCGGATGGTGACCGGAATGTTCACCGAGGCGGCGAAGTTCGTGGACTTCTTCGGGGGGGTCTTGCCGCCCGCTCTCGTGCTTCTGTTCGGGACTCGCGTGCTTCCCGCGCGGTGCCGCGCCTGGGTGTCAGTGCGGCCCTGCTAGTCTCCGCTCAGCCGCACCAGCTTCCGCGTCTGGCGGATTCCGTCCGCCTCCAGACGGTAGAAGTACACTCCCGACGCGTTCGGTCGCCCCGAGGATGCGATCCCATCCCACGTGATCTCGTGATCGCCGGCGGGCAGCTTCCCTTCCACGAGCGTGGCGATCCGGCGTCCCATCACGTCGTGGATCGTGAGCGTGGCGACCGACTCGTTCGCGAGGGTGAATCCGATCAGTGTGCGGCGTACGAACGGGTTCGGTCGGCTCGGGGCGAGGACGGTGCGGATTCCCCACGCCGGTGTCGCGGCCGAAGCCGGTCCGTAGAGCACCTCGCGCCCGTTCAGGTCGACGGCGCCGACCTTGTAGAAGTAGGTCGTCGATGGCCGGACGTGCCGGTCGACCCACGAATACGCTCGGCTTCCGGTGATCATGCGGTCAGTCATCCGCTCGTAGCGTCCGTAGTGCGCGCGACTTCGGTAGATGTGGAAGCCGGCGTGATCGATCTCCAGGGAGGTTTGCCACTCGACTCTCACGAGCGGCATCCGCGCGTCGGCCTGCGCGGCGAGCCCCGACAGGCGCACGGGAATCGGCGGCGGATTCACGGGGACGGCGTAAAAGCCCTGGATGTCGTCGGTCGACGAAGCGGTGCCGGCCGTGTCGACGTCCGCCGTGAAGAGAACGGTGACCTGACCGATGTGGTCGCGGTCGCTGACGGTGAGTGAGCTCGTTCCCGTGAAATCCGTGAGGACGGCGCCCCGGTCGATCTCGCCGTCTCCATCGAGGTCGACCTCGTCGCCGACTCGGAGGACCAGAGTATCGTTGAGGTACAGCGCCTCGAGCGTCAGGGCCGGATCCTGCGGGTCCTCGATGTCCCAGACCAGCGCCAGATCTCCGTCCTCATTCATGTAAGCACCCTCGATGGCCCCCGCGAGCGTCGCCCCCCCCAGTTCGTCGCCCTCACGGGTCACGATCACGCCGTTCTTCACCACGAGCTCGTCCGAGGCCGACGGTCCGTCCGAGTCGCCGGTCAGAAAATACTCGCCGGAATCGGTGATCCCCACGAAATCGAAGTTGTCCCAGGCTTCGCCCCCGCGTCCGCCGATCGACTCGGGAATCGTGCTCCCCTCACACACGAGCGATCCGGCCAGCAAGAGTCCCTCGCCGTCGACGACGATCGCGTTGTTGGACGCGGCCATGCCTTCCATCTCGACTTCGACGATCCAGTGGGCCGCCTGGGCCGAGAAGCGGTAGTCGGGGCTGACGGTGTTGTCCGTGCTCAGCGGATCCGGCAAGTGGGGGAGAGAATCACCCCCGAGGAGCAACGGCGTGCCCCCGAAGTCGAAGAAAAGACCGCGGTTCGTGGTGCTCCCGCCCTGGACGTCGGCGATGCCGCCGATCCAATACGGTCTTCCGTCGCGCGTGATTCCCGGACGCAATCCGAAACGCCACCAGCGATCCGGCGCGTGCGGAAACGGATCGCCCTCCATCATGACGACGACATCGTCCTTCCATACGGAGTCGAAGCCGCCGACGGGGCCGCCGATGCCGCTGGCGCTGTAGGCGAGGGCACCGTCGTCCGCGATCCCGTAGAAGTCCTCGAACGACGTTTGGACGTAGGTGCCGTACGATGCTTCGGTTCGCAATGTGACTCCCGGACCCGGGGACGCCTTTCCCCAGATGTGGCTCAGCGTGAGGGCACCGTTCGACGAGGTCAGTGAGATCGCGTACCCGCCGACGTGGTTCGCGGCGGTGTTGTGCAATTCGGTCACGCGCTGGCCGCCACCGACATCCGTCAGCAAGTCACCTTCGTTGATCAGGGACGAAGCGGGCTCGGCGCGAGGGGAACCGATCGAGACGATCGAACCGAGAATCGAGACGCCGGCGATGCGTGTCGCG
>JALGZO010000604.1 GCA_025774865.1 bacterium
TGAGATCGAAGCGGATCCCGCCAAGTTCTTCGACGTGATCGTCGAGATCGACCTCTCGGAGCTCGAGCCGCACATCGTCGGCCCGCACACTCCCGACCTCGCGCGCTCGATCTCGCAGATGGCGAGCGACGTCGATCAGGAAAGCTACCCCGAGGAGATTCGTGTCGCGCTGATCGGCAGCTGCACGAACTCTTCCTACGAGGACATCGCGCGCTCCGCCCACATCGCAAGGCAGGCGAGCACCCACGGCATCAAAGCAAAGAGCACGTTCATGGTCACGCCGGGCTCCGACCAGATCCACGCGACGATCAGTCGCGACGGTCAGCTCCGCGACCTCGAGGCGATCGGCGGTACCGTCCTCGCGAACGCATGCGGCCCTTGCATCGGTCAGTGGAATCGCTCGGACACGCAGGAAGGTGAACGGAACTCCATCCTCACCTCGTACAACCGGAATTTCCCGCGTCGCAACGACGGCAATCCGCACACCCTCGCGTTCATCGGCAGCCCGGAGATCGTCACCGCCATGGCGCTCGCCGGCACGATGAAGTTCGACCCCACTCGCGACAGTCTCACCGCCGGCGACGGCACCGAGTTCCGGCTCGAGCCGCCCGAGGGAGAAGAGCTTCCTGCGAACGGTTTCATCGCGGACGAGAAGGGGTTCATTCCACCGGCCGAGAGCGGGGATGTCACGGTCGATGTTCCGCCGGATAGCGAGCGCCTGGAGCTTCTCACGCCCTTCGCCAAGTGGGACGGCCAGGATTTCGTGCGCCTACCGCTCCTTCTCAAGGCGCAGGGCAAGTGCACGACCGACCACATCTCGCCGGCCGGCCCGTGGCTCCGTTACCGCGGCCACCTCGACAAGATCTCGGACAACATGTTCATCGGGGCGATCAACGCGTTCTCGGATCAGCCCGGGACGGGCAAGAACCTCGAGACGGGAAAGTCGGGCGGGCAACTCTCGAAGATCGCACGCGACTATGACTCGAAGGGACTTCGTTGGGTCGTCGTGGGCGACGAGAACTACGGAGAGGGCTCGAGCCGCGAGCACGCGGCGATGAGTCCCCGTCATCTGGGCGCCGCCGCCGTGATCACGAGGAGCTTCGCGCGCATCCACGAGACGAACCTGAAGAAGCAGGGAGTGCTTCCGTTGACGTTCGTCGATGCTGCGGACTACGACCGGGTGCAGGAGGATGATCGCGTGTCGATCACGGGGCTCGCGGCGCTGGCGCCGGGCAGCGGGCATACCGTCATCTTTCACCACGCCGACGGTTCCGAGGACCACACGCGAGCGCGGCATTCGCTGAACGATGAGCAGATCGAGTGGTTCCGGGCCGGGTCGGCGCTCAACCTGCTGCGCGCGACCGGTGGGTCGGAGGTCAAGGCCCGCTGAGGTGGGCTATTCGAAGACTTCTTTCAACATGTACCGAGAGCACCTCGTCGTCGTCGCCGTCCGGAAGATCACGACCCCTTCGCCCCCGTCCACGTTGATCCGCTCCGCCACCACCTTGGCCTGATCCTTCTGCGCGGCTATTGCGGGCCGCTCCGGCGCCTCGGCCTGCTCGATCTTCACGGAGTGAACGGTGTACATGTTCCCCCTCCCTTCCTCCACCACCCGGAGATCCTCGTTCTCGACGTCGCCCTCGACGTCGCCGGCCGGCTGTCTTGCCTCCGCACGCGTCGTGAGACCCGGGTCGGAGCCGTGGACACCGCTCGGCCTTTCCCCGCGTTTCCGGCTTCGGCGCCTCGATCTCGTCATCGCACTCGCCCTCCATCTCGATATTCGGCCGCCCCCACCGCCGACTTGAGGGACCTACCGCCCCCTCCGATCTGCTAACCTGTTATACGTGAGCCTCTTCGACCGAATCCTCCGACGATTTCTCCCTCGGGCCCCCCTGCGCCAGGCCGTGGAGAACGCGATCGCCCGGGATGACGGCTCGGCGCTCGTCAACGCGCTTCGGAACCGCCAGGAGGATGGGAAGGCCCTCATCCGCCAGTACGAGCGTGAAATCGCCGACGCCTCCAGCGAAGCGTCCCGCGACCAACTCGTCCGGAACCTCACTGCCCTCGTCGCCGTGTACGCGAAGGCATTCGACGATTCCGAACCCCTGGAGTGGTTCCGTCGCGAGGGCGACACGCCGGAGCTCGCGGTCGCGACCGACCGTCTCGAAGAGGCGAAGCGGCTCGTCGCGGAGGGCGAGTACGAACGCGCGATCGCGAGAGCGCAATCCGGCCTGCGCGTGGTCGAGGAATCGCCGACGCCCGAGAGCCCGGAATCCCTTTCGCTCATGAGCGCGCTGCTCGGCGTCTGGGGAGGCGCGGCTCTCCGCAACGACGAACCCGAGACCGCCCGCGAGCGATTCGAGGACTCGCTCGCGAAGGCGCGCGTATCCGAAAAGACACCGTACGTGGTCGCGGCTCTCTTCAATCTCGTCGACCTGCACACGCGGTGCGGGAATTTCTCCGACGCCGACCAAGTCTTCGCCGAATCCGAGACCATCGTTCGCGAGGCGGGCAAAGCGGCGCTGAGCCCCCCTTACGAGGACGTTCTCGCGAAGCTCGCGATCGAGCGCGGGGTGGCGGCCACGCGGGGCGGCGATCTCGAACGAGCCGTAGCGTCGCTGGACACGGCCGTGCGCGTGCGTCCCGACTGGCCGTTCCCGTTCTACCAACGAGCGTGGACGCGGTTCCTCGCCGGCGACAGCGGCGGGGCGGCCGACGATTACCGGGACTGTGCGCAGCGCAAGCGGGTCTTCTTCACCGTACAGCGAGAGATCCGCTGTCTTGAGAACGTCGCGGACGGCACGCTCCCCCTCGAGGTCTATCGGTCCTTTTGCGCGGTGCGGGACGACGTCCGCTCCAAGCCCGACCTCGTGGAGGAATCCGTGACGCGAATGATCGAGCGAGTGCCTGCGTTCGCGCCGGCGCACGCGCTGCGCGCGGAAACGCTCCTCATCCAGGGCGACGGAACCGGCGCGCGGCAGGCCGCGGAAGAAGCGCTGCGTCACGACCCCGACGAGGACACGGCGGCCGCGGCGCTCTTCGTACAGTGGCTGACCGCACACAACGAGGGTGATCGAGAGGCCGAGTCGGTCGCGGCCGAGAGGCTGGCGACCGCCTACCCCAAGCAGCCGGCCGCACTCCTCGTGCAGAAGGCGCTCGAGGCCCCGGACCGGGACCACGCGTTTCGCTGGACGTGGGCGTTCGACGGAACCCTGCGGTTCGAAGAGATCGACCCTAACCGGCCTCCGGATCGAGCCTTCCGGCCGCCCGAATCTCCCGAATGACCTTCCGGATGTCCTCCTCGGTCGCGGAGCCCATCTGCCCGGGACCGTAGGGGTGCGTCGCGAAGTACGAATCGAAGAAGGCGAGCGGACCGTCCTGCATCGTGTCCAGGAGGACGGAACGCCCGGCGTACTTGTCGATGCGCTCCGCGATTCGCCACCCCACTCGGTGGAGAGGGCCGCCTTCGCGAAACCCCTCGGCGGCGAGCTCGTCGATCTCCGCCGCCGTCCCTCCGTACAGACGCATCGTCACGCCCGCGAGGAAAGCGAAGTCGTCGTCGATGGACTCCATCCATGCAGCGGTCCGGGCTTCACGACCTCGCCCTGAAAGCGGCGTCTCGACGTACACGGCCGTTCCCTCACTCTGCACGCGCGACAGGAGCGCGACGTACCGGTCGATCGCGTGCACATCCCACATCGCCGGACGCGTCCACGCGTCCAATCGCGCCTCGATGGCCGGCGCGCGCCACGACGTGAGGCCCGAAGCGCGCCACACTTCACCGACGGTCGACGGTCCCCATCGGTCCGCGAGCGGCTCCCAGTCCCGATCGCCCGGCGCCGGGCGCGGCGGCACTCCCCCCGCGGCGCGGAAGCCCGTGAGGAACAACTCGTGGGCGACGATCTCGACGAGACCGGTCAGGTCCGGCTCTTCGTCGTCCCGCCCGGGAACGAAGTCATCGAGACGAATCGCGATGTCGTCGCGGTCGCTGATCGTGACGCGCGAGGCGTCGCCACCGACCACGAGGTGAACCGTCGACCTGAAGTCGGCGCCCGGCGGCAGCATCTCGCCCAATCGATCCTCGATCTCGCTCCGCGCGCGCCTCTCGGAGCGGCGGAAGGTCCGAAGTGTCTCGCGATAGCGGGACCGCTGCTCGCGCGCGCCCAGCAGACCGAAGCGCGGATCGTCTTCGCCGCCGCAGACGGCGTGGAGCGCCGCGATGAACTCGGCCGCGACCTCGTCTGGGCGACGCGGCGGCACGGCGACTTCGGCGGTGTGTTCGAAGAAGAGTCGATAGCCGTCGGCGCGACGGATGCTCTCGGCGAGATGGTCACCGAGCGCGTCGCGCTCGAGCGCCGTGATCGCGAAGTCGGCGGCGCTGGGGTCGAACCGGACCTCGAGGGCGACGGCCGGCGCCGCGCCGACGAGAACGACGAGGGCGCTCGTGATTCCCTTGAGCCTCCGGCCTCTGCTATCCTGTCCCCGAGAGCCCCCAGGAGACGAATTGCCGAATCCGATGACGAACCTCCTCGGCCGGGCGAGCCTGACTCTCGCCGGCGTGAGCTGTCTGGCGTCGACGCCAGAGCGGGTACCACCCTCTCCCGACCCGCCGCGACGCTACGAGGATCTGACGATCACCGTCGCGTTGCCGTCGGGGTGGCGGATCGATGGCGCCGAGGGCGAATACCTCCTCGAGTCGGACGACCAGAACGTCGCGTCTCTTCTCCTTCTGACGCCCGAAGCCGACCGCTCGCTGGAGGAGCGACTCGCCGCGATCGAGGAGCAGTTCACGACCACCGGAATGATCGAGCTCGAGGAGTCCGAGGCGCGGGTCGAAGCCGACGTCGAGGTGTTCTACCGCCGTTATCGACTCACGTTGGCGGGGGCCCAAGAGGAGGATTCGGCCGCGATCCTTCTGCACCAGTATTCGTTCTGGCGAGCCAATGTGCAGGTCCTGCTCCAGGTCGAGACCGTTCCGGAATTGCCCGCCTCCGAGGATCTGTTTTCGCAGATATTTCGGACGCTCGAGATCCATCGAGCGCCGAACCCATTCGTTTTTCAGGATACGATCGGGCGTGGCTGATCCGCGTAGCTCAGCGTCCGCCTCACGCCGGAGCGGTCCGAACGTTCGATCCCGGAACCGCCCATCGATGCCCTCGTTGACCCGCGCCGGCGTCTCTGGTACGAGATCCCCGTGAACGTTCTCGGAGTCAGCGCCTTCCGTGGCCCCAGCGCGGCCTGTCTCCTGCGCGATGGCCGGGTCGTGGCCGCATCCCGCGAGGATCGATTCAGTCGCCGGCTCGGCGATTCGGATTTCCCGTACGAATCGATCGCCTACTGCCTCCGCGCCGGCAAGCTC
>JALGZO010000605.1 GCA_025774865.1 bacterium
CCTTAACCTATTGGCGTCGAACCAGTTGAGCGCGACCATCCCGGCGCGCGGACGCAAGAGTTGAGGGTTGATGGTTCGAGGCGAAAAGTGGACTATGTACTCCAGAATCAATTCCAACTCGAGAGCACGGTAAGGAGATGAGCGTGACCGACTAATCCGGGACGCGGTGCTTCCGCACGCAAAAGGGGAGAATCATGGAGACCCGACCGACGATCTGGGAGGCAATGCGATCGAAGGGATATGATCGGCGAGACTTCCTGAAGTTCTGCTCCTTCGCCGCCGGCGTCGCTGGACTCGAAGGCTCCGCGCTCGGATCCGTCGTACACGCGTTCGAGAAGAAACCCCGCCCGCCCGTCGTTTGGCTCCACTTCCAGGAATGCACCTGCTGTAGCGAATCGTTCATCCGATCGTCTCACCCGATCGTCGCCGACGTTCTCCTCGATCACCTCTCCCTCGACTACACCGAGACCCTCCAGGCGGCCGCCGGCCACCAAGCCGAACAGTGCCTGCACGACACGCTCGAGAATCACGCGGGGGATTACATCCTGCTGGTCGAAGGTTCCGTGCCGATGAAGGACGACGGCGTCTACTGCATGATCGGGGGGCGATCGTCCGAGGACATCCTGCGGGAGTCGGCGAAAGGAGCGGCGGCGGTCATCGCCTGGGGCAGCTGCGCGTCGAACGGATGCATTCAGGCAGCGAGACCCAATCCGACGAACGCCACGCCCATCCACAAGATTCTGAACGAAACGGTGATCAAAGTACCCGGATGTCCCCCGATCGCGGACGTGATGACCGGGGTCGTGACGCACATCCTCGTCTACGGGCGTCTGCCCGAGCTGGACAGTCAGGGCCGGCCGCGGGAGTTCTACGGGCGCCGCGTCCACGACACCTGCTACCGCCGGGCCTACTACGACGCGGGGCTCTTCGTGGAGGCGTGGGACGACGACAGCGCCCGCAAAGGCTATTGCCTCTACAAGATGGGGTGTCGGGGGCCCGTGACCTACAACGCGTGTTCCGTCACGCGCTGGAACGGGGGGGTGAGCTATCCGATCCAATCCGGCCACGGCTGCATCGGCTGCAGCGAGAACGGATTCTGGGACAACGGACCCTTCTACCAGCACCTCGCCTCGTTCCCGGGATTCGGCATCGAAACGACGGCCGACACGATCGGCACGGTGATCGGTGTCGGCACCGCCGCCGGCATCGCCGCCCACGCGATCTCGACCAACCTCCGCAAGCGAAAGCTGATCAGCGAGACCATGGCCGAGTCGGTTCACGAACCCGAACCGGAGGGAGAAAAGAAGGGAGGTGATTCCTGATGGCTCGAATCGTCGTAGATCCGATTACTCGGATCGAAGGGCACCTCCGGATCGAGGCCGTCGTCGAGAACGGAGTGATCACCGATGCATTCAGCGCCGGTACCATGGTGCGCGGTTTCGAGAAGATCCTGAAGGGACGGGACCCTCGCGACGCATGGGCCTTCACGGAGCGGGCCTGTGGCGTCTGCACGACCGTTCATGCCCTCGCCAGCGTGCGAACGGTCGAAGACGCACTGGGCATCACCGTGCCGAGGAACGCCGAGATCATCCGGAACCTGATGTTCTGCACTCAGCTCGTGCAGGATCACGTCGTGCACTTCTATCACCTGCATGCCCTCGACTGGGTGGATGTCGTCAGCGCGCTCTCTGCGGATCCGGAAGAGACCTCCGGCATCGCGCGATCCATCTCGAAGTGGCCGAAGACCTCCCCCGCGTACTTCCGGAGCGTCCAGGACCGGATCAAGCAGTTCGTCGAGAGCGGGCAGCTCGGCATCTTCGCGAACGGATACTGGGGCCATCCCCAGTACAAGCTCCCGCCCGCGGTGAATCTGCTCGCGGTGGCTCACTATCTCGAGGCCCTGGTGTGGCAGAAGGAGCTCGTCAAGATCCACACGATCTTCGGCGGCAAGAACCCGCATCCGAACTATCTTGTCGGCGGCGTCCCCTGCTCCATCAACCTCGACGAAGTGAACGCGATCAACACGGAGAGGTTGAATCACGTCGCCCAGCTCATCGGCGACGCGATCGAGTTCGTGGAGCAGGTCTACCTGCCGGACCTTCTGGCCGTCGCAGGCTTCTACAAGGACTGGGCTGCCATCGGCGGCGGCCTCTCGAACTACCTCGTCTACGGCGATCTCCCGACTCGCAGTTACGGGGAGCCCGATTCATTCAAGTTCCCCCGGGGCGTCATCATGGATCGGAATCTCGCGGAGGTTCTTCCCGTGGATGGGCGCGACAAGGAGCAGATCAAGGAGTACGTCACTCACTCCTGGTACCGGTACGCCGCGGGGGACGACACGGGACTCCATCCCTGGGACGGGGAAACCGAGTTCAACCACACGGGTCCGAAGCCGCCGTTCGAGTACCTCGACGTGGACGGCAAGTACTCCTGGCTGAAGACGCCGCGATGGAAGGATCGGCCCATGGAGGTCGGGCCGCTCGCCCGACTTCTCGTCGGCTACGCGAGCGGGAGCTCGGAGATCAAAGAAGTCGTCGACGAGGCTCTGGCGCGGCTCGACGTCCCGGTGGGCGCTCTCTTCTCGACGCTCGGACGAACCGCCGCGCGCGGGCTCGAGACGCGACTCGTCGTGCACTGGATGAAAGAGTTCTACGACGAGCTCGTCGCCAACGCCAAATCGGGACACGTTCGGACGTTCACCGAGGAGAAATGGGAACCCTCCACCTGGCCCGCCGAGGCCGAGGGAGTGGGTTTGAGCGAGGCGCCGCGCGGTGCCCTCGCTCACTGGATCCGGATCAAGGACAAGAAGATCGACAACTACCAGCTCGTGGTCCCGACGACCTGGAACGGGTCGCCGCGGGACGGGAGGGGGCAGCGATCCGCGTACGAGGAATCACTGGTGGGCACCCCGGTCGCGAACCTCGAGCAGCCGGTCGAGATCCTGCGTACCATCCACTCGTTCGACCCGTGCGTCGCCTGTGCCGTGCATCTGTACGACCCGGCGGGTAAACACGTCCACACCTTCCGGTTCAACTGAGGAGGCGACGTCATGGCGACCCGATCCTTGTCCTACCGCCGCCTCTACGTGTGGGAGTTCCCGGTACGGATATACCACTGGATCAACGCGAGCTGCGTCCTGGTGCTGATGGTGACCGGTTTCCTCATCGGGAGGCCGCTCGCAATCTCCTACGCGCACGAGGCCTACCAGCAGTATTGGTTCGGAACGCTGCGCTTCGTGCACTTCGTGACGGCCTTCGTCTTCTTCTTCAACTTCATGTTCCGCACCTACTGGGGCTTCGTCGGAAACCGCTACGCGCGGTGGAGCAACTTCATTCCGCACAAGGTTTCCCACTTCCGAGAGATCGGCGACGTTCTTCGCGTGGACATTCTGCAGTCGAGCCCGAAGCGGCTGATCTCCATCGGACACAACGCGCTCGCCGGCTTCACCTACTTCTTGTCGTTCCTCGTGTTCCTGTTCCAGTCGATCACGGGATTCGCGCTCTACTCGAGCATGAGCTCATCCCCCCTGCCTCGACTCTTCGCGTGGATCGTGCCGGTCATGGGCGGGGACTTCGCGGTGCGACAGTGGCACCACATGGCGCTCTGGTTCTTCGTGATCTTCGCCCTCGTTCACGTCTACCTGGTCTTCTATCACGACTACGTGGAGGGTCGCGGGACGACCTCGTCGATGGTCGGCGGATGGAAATTCGAGAAGGACGATGAGCTCCGCTGAAGCGCGGCGTTGCCTCGTCCTGGGCATCGGCAACGTCCTGATGGGTGACGAGGGGATCGGCGTGCACGTCGTGCGCCGCATCCCCCACGCCGCGCTGCCGCCGGGCGTCGACTGCCTGGATGGGGGGACGGGTGGTCTCCATCTGCTGGGTCCGATGCAGAGCGCGGGGCGGGTCGTCCTGATCGACGCGACCGTCGACGGCAATCCGCCCGGGACCGTGCGCCGTCTGCGTCCGCGATTCTCCTCCGACTATCCGCCGTCGCTGACGGCACACGACATCGGTCTGAAGGATCTCCTGGACGCGCTCGAGCTGCTCGGCGGAGCTCCCGAGGTAACGCTCTTCGCGGTGTCCATCGATCCCGTGAGCGAGACGAACGCGAGCTTGTCGCCGTCCCTCGAGGCTCGGGTTTCCGAGCTCGTCGAAGCGATTCTCGCGGAGGTCCGAAGTGGTTCAGCAGATGCGCGGGAGGAGCTCTCCGGAGGGAACGTCGATGATCCGGAGACCGCCGATCCCCGTCTCCCCGGTGACGCGACCCGCCGGTGACGCTTCGACGCGGCCGATGCGGCACGCCCCGCTTCCGTAGTCGTTGGACCGCATCGCTTCCAGCGCCGCCGCCTCGTCTCGCGCCGGCACGAAGGCCACGAGCTTCCCCTCGTTCGCTACGTGGAGCGGATCGAATCCCAGCATCTCGCAAGCCGCTCGGACCGCAGGGCGCGCGGGGACGGCCTCCTCATCCAGCACGATCGATACCCCGCTGGACGCCGCCAGCTCATTGAGAGCGGCAGCGAGGCCCCCTCGGGTCGGGTCCCGCATCGCGTGAACCTCGACCCCGGCCTCGTACACGGCCTCCACGAGACCGTTCAGCGGCGCGACGTCGGACTCGATCTCGGTCTGGAAGTCGAGCTCTCCCCGGGCCGCGAGAACGGCAATGCCGTGATCGCCCAGCGGACCCGAGAGCAGCACGCTGTCCCCGGCCTCGATGTTCGTGGCGCGAGCGCGCCGGCCGGGCGCGATCGTCCCGACGCCGGTGGTGGTGATGTAGAGCCCGTCCACCTTCCCGCGCTCCGCCACCTTCGTGTCTCCCGCGACGACGGTAACGCCGGCTTCGTCGGCCGCCTCCCGCATCGACTCCACGATGCGCTTCAGGTCCGCCGTAGGGAATCCTTCTTCGAGGATGAACGCGGCCGTGATCCAGAGGGGACGCGCCCCCACCACCGCGAGGTCGTTGACGGTGCCGCAGATCGCGAGCCGACCGATGTCGCCGCCCGGAAACACGAGGGGATGGACGACGTGCGCGTCCGTGGAGATCGCGAGCTCGCTCGCTGCGTTCGCCCGCCCCCCGACCTCGACGATCGCGGAATCGTCCCCGGTGAGAAGCGTCGGGTTCTCCAGGATCGGGCGGAACAGACGCTCCACGAGGCCGGCGGTCAGGCGTCCGCCGCCTCCGTGTCCCAACACGATACGCTCGTGGTGCGGCCAGGGTGCCGGACACGTCGGGGCCGAGGATGCCCCGGAACGCGGCGACTCCTCGTCGGTCGGAGAGGTCACGAGCTGCCCACCTCGCTCTCGGCGAATCGCCGGTAGCGGTAGTACGCGGCACACGCGCCCTCGGCGGACACCA
>JALGZO010000606.1 GCA_025774865.1 bacterium
GACCGACGACCTCCTCCACGAGAAGCGGATCCGTCTCGAGTTGCTCAACGAGCTGTTGCAGCGGATCGGTGCCAACTTCACGGTCGACGAGGTCCTTCGGCACACGGTATCCAAGATCAACGAGCATCTTCCCACCTATCGCGTCTCGGTCGGAGTCATCGACAAGGAGGGACTCCTTTCCTTCAAGCACTCCGCCGAACCGAATGAGATGCCGTCGATCCTGGGACTCGAGGTGGACCTGACGGCGGGCCCCGAGCACCTCGCGGCGCTCCGGTCTCGTGAGAAGATCGTCGTCTCGGACGTCGAGCGGGATCCGCGGCTCGCGCCGTTCGTGGACACGCTGCACGACGGCAAAACGCGCGCCATCCTGGACGTGCCGTTGTTTCACTCGCAGAACCTGGTCGGGGTCCTCTGCCTCCACGCCCCCGACCCCCACGAATGGACCGACGGCGAGATCGACATGCTCTCGGAGATCTCCGAGTACGTGTCCATCGCGATCCGGGAAGCGCGGAACGCCGAGGTGCGGAATCGGCTCGAGAGGCACCTGAGACAGAAGCAGAAGCTGGAGGCGCTCGGCTCGCTGGCCGGGGGCATCTCGCACGATTTCAACAACATCCTCCAGGCAATCTCGCTCAACACCGCGGTGGTAAAGGAGACCGGTGAGCTTGGCGAGGCGTCGCAGAGGAAGCTCGAGGAAACGGCCGCCATGGTGCAGCGCGGCAAGGATCTCGTGGAGCAGATCCTGGTCTTCAGCCGTTGGGACGAGGTCACGCTCGCGCCCCTGCCGATCCAGGCCGCGGTCGAAGGCGCCGTGAGACTCATGAGGGCAACCCTTCCAGCGACGATCGAGATCCGCAAGATGGTCGACGGCATGGGCGGCTGCATTCTCGGGGACCGCACCCAGATCGAACAGGTCGTGGTCAACTTGTGTGCGAACGCGAGTCACGCGATGAAGAACAGCGGGGTCCTCGAGGTCTCGCTGGCCGAGGTCGGCGTCAAGGTCGACGACGAATCGTTCCCCGAGCTCGACCCAGGACGCTACGCGAGACTCAATGTGAGCGACACCGGCGTGGGGATGCCGCCGAGCGTCAAGGCGCGTGCGCTCGAACCGTTCTTCACCACGAAGGCAGTTGGCGAAGGTTCCGGGATGGGCCTGGCTGTCGTGCACGGAATCGTCGACAGCCACGGAGGGGCGATTCGTATCGAGAGCGTCGAGAACGAAGGTACGAGCGTCGAAGTCCTTCTCCCCCTTTGCGAGGCGACCGGAGAGCCGGTCGCGGTCGAAGAGCGGACGACCACATGTGGTGAGGGCAGTATCCTCTTCGTCGACGACGAGGAGCCGATCCTCTCTTCGGGAAAGCTCCTCCTCGAGCTACGGGGATTTCGGGTCACCGTGGCCACCGACGGCAACGAGGCGCTCGAGCTCTTCCGATCGGACCCTGCGGCCTTCGACGTCGTGGTGACGGACGAAACGATGCCGGGGATGACGGGCCTGAAGCTGGCCGAGGAGATCCTTCGGATCCGGCCCGACATCCCGGTCATTCTCGTGACGGGTTTCAGCGAGACGGCGACCCCGGCGGAGACGCAGGCGGTCGGCGTTCACACCGTCCTCATGAAGCCGATGGAAATCGACAAGGTGGCCGAGGTCGTGAGGGACGCGACTCGGAATCGCTGAAGGCAGCCGCGTCAACCGAGGCACGCTCGCTGATCCACACCCACAGGCAACCGAGGACGATCGCGCCGAGGAGAGCGACGACCACCGCGGCGATGACCGTCACGATCGAGAGGCTAGCCAGGAAGAGTAGAGTACGCATTCAGTCCGCGATCTCCTCTCCGCTCGACTCCGGGGCGGCGCCACCCTCAACCGGGCGCGACCGGTCGAACGCCGTGAGACCGCCGAGGGCTCCGAGTCCCATCGTTTCCACCGCGGTCGAGGGGACGATGATCATGCTCCCCTTCTGCTTGAGTCCCTCGAAGACCATGTTCATCGCCCGCAGGTGCAGCGCCACCGGGTTGTCCTGGTAGGCGGCACTCGCCGCCGCGAACTTCTCGGCAATTTCGGTCTCGGCGGTTCCGAGGATGACGCGGCTCTGCCGCTCACGCTCGGCCTGCGCCTGGCGGCTCATCGCGTCCTCGAGAGCCTTCGGGATGATGATGTCCCGGATCTCGATCGCCTGGATCGTGATGCCCCAGGGGTCGGTCTTGCGGTCGAGCACCTCCTGGATCTCTCGCCCGAGCTTCTCGCGCTCGGAGAGCATTTCGCCGAGCTCGTGCTTGCCAATGGCGTCGCGTAGGGCGGTCTGGGCGCTCAGGATGACCGCGTGTTCGAAGTCGGCCACCTCGAGGACGCTCATCTTCGCGTCCCACACGAGCCAAAACGCGATGGCGTCCACGTTGACGGGAACGGTGTCCTTGGTGAGCGTGGTCTCGGCCCGGAAATCGGTGGCCCGCACGCGGTGGTCGATGTAGCTGTCCACCCGGTCCAGGAGCGGAAAGATGAAGAAGAATCCCGGCCCGCGGAGCGTGTGGAACTTGCCGAGCCGCAGAACCACGCCCTTCTCCCACTGCTTGGCGATCTGCAGCGACGTGGCGACGAACAGTCCGACGTACGCGGCCGCGTACGTCGGACCGAGATCCACCCCCGGATAGGCGAACCGCAGCACGAGCCAGTAGACGACGCCGATGCCGATCGCCTTCGTCCACATGGGAGCCACGATGAGCGTGGCGCCCATCACGATCGCGGCAAGGATGCCGCAGATGTCCGGCGTGATCGGCAGATTGGGAGTCGAGAGATCGACGCGCGCCTGAAGCCCGGCGCCGACGGCCATGATCAGCACGAGAAGGATCAAGTTCAGTGGGCCGAATCGGAAGTCCGGCCGGTAGAGCCGGGACCAGTCCAGCTTCAGCAGGCTCAGTTTGGCACTCATCGTTCTCTCCTTGGTCCCGATTCGGGGACCCGCAAGGCGGTTTCCGAAAGCACTTCCGCCGGTGTGAAGCCGAACTCGGCGGCCTTCGCCAGGAACTCGTTCACGAGGTGTCGGAGCTTCGTGGCCCGGACGACTTCGTCCACCGGAACCGGCTGGGAGGCCACGAAGGTCCCCTTTCCCTGCATCGTGTTGACGATTCCCGTCCGCTCGAGCTCCTGGTACGCGCGGGCGACGGTGTTGTAGTTGACGTGGAGGTCGACGGCCATCTGACGGACCGTGGGCAGCTGCTGCCCCGCCTCGAGCCCGCCCCCGGCCACCCGGACCCTCACCCAGTCCACGATCTGGCGGTAGATGGGTACCCCGCTGGCGGTATCGAGGGTCAGGGCGTCGCCGGTGTTGTCGTTCAAGGCAGCCTCCGGGTGGCCGATTGTCCTATATCACTAGTGATCTAGATATATAGGACAATTGTACGGAAGTCAAGCCCCGCTCCTGGCGATCGCGGCGTTTCTCCGCTTCGGCTTCGTCCGGGCCGTTCGGGGCCACTTCGCCGAGCAAGGGTCGTAGGCAGGGCAGGACCCCCCGAAGAGTATATTGACCCCATGATTCGCCCCAGGTACCTCGATCTCCCCGCCGGCGAGCTCCACGAGCGCGCCGATCGCGCGGTGGCTACGCTCTCCGATTGCCGGGCTTGCCCTCGCGATTGCAGGGTGGATCGTCTTTCGAACCAGTGGGCCGTGTGCAAGACCGGCCGGCACGCGGTCGTCACGAGCTGGTTTCCGCACTTCGGAGAGGAGGACTGCCTCCGGGGCTGGAACGGCTCGGGGACTGTCTTCTTCGGCCACTGCAACCTGCGCTGCGTCTTCTGCCAGAACTACGACATCAGTCAGGCGATCAAGCCGCGGGAGGTGACGGGTAACCCGCCGGAGAAAATCGCCGAAATGATGCTCGAGCTGCAAGCGCTCGGCTGCCACAACATCAACTTCGTGACGCCCGAGCACGTCGTGCCGAACGTCCTCGAGTCGGTCGCGGTGGCGGTCGATCGGGGGCTTGCACTCCCGATCGTGTACAACACGTCCGCCTACGACGCTCTGGAGAGCATCAGGTTCCTCGAGGACATCGTCGACATCTACATGCCCGACTTCAAGTACTGGTCCTGCGACCGCAGCCGGAAGTACCTGAAGGCAGAGAACTATCCGGAGTCGGCGCGCACCGCGATTCGCTCGATGCACGAGCAGGTCGGGCCCCTTGACATCGATGCGGATGGACTCGCGCGCCGCGGCGTTCTCATTCGCCATCTCGTGATGCCGGGCGGCCTCGACGAGACACGCGCTATCCTCGAATGGATCGAGGCCGAGCTCGGCCCCGAGACGTACCTGAACTTGATGGATCAGTACCACCCGGCGGGAAAGGTGAATGGAGAGAAGTTTCCCGAGATCGACCGCGCGTTGACGTCCGCGGAATTCCGAGAAGCGCAGCGAATCGCGTTGGGCCTGGGACTTCGCCTCGATGAGCGCCGCCCGCCCGCGCGCCTGTTTCGAAGATGACGGGTGCGGTCACCGCCACGAAGTACTGGCACGCCCTCCCGGACGGCCGAATCCAGTGCGACCTCTGCCCGAGGGCGTGCAAGCTCCGCGAAGGACAATCCGGGCTCTGCTACGTTCGATCCCGCGTGGACGACCGGGTCGTGCTGACGACCTACGGGCGCTCCAGCGGTTTCTGCGTCGACCCGATCGAGAAGAAACCCCTTCATCATTATCTTCCCGGGACGCCGACTCTTTCCTTCGGGACCGCGGGGTGTAACCTCGCCTGCAAGTTCTGCCAGAACTGGGACGTCAGCAAATCGCGCGAGATGGATACGCTCGCGGACGCCGCCTCACCCGAGACCATCGCCCTGGCCGCGGTGTCGCTCGGCTGTTCGAGCGTCGCCTTCACCTACAACGATCCGGTCGTCTTTCACGAATATGCCATCGATGTCGCGCAGGCGTGTCGCGAGAAGGGCATCCGGTCGGTGGCGGTCACAGCCGGCTACGTTTGCCCCGAGCCGCGGCTCGAGTTCTACCGCCACGTGGACGCGGCGAATGTGGACCTCAAAGCGTTCACGGAGGACTTCTACTTTCGGGTCACGGGGTCCCATCTCCGCCCCGTGCTCGAAACCCTCGAGCACCTCGGGCACGAGACCGACGTCTGGCTCGAGATCACGAATCTTCTGATTCCCGGATTCAACGACTCCGATGAGGAGCTGCACGAGCTGTCCCAGTGGGTCGTGGGGCACCTGAGTCCGCACGTGCCCCTGCACTTCACCTCGTTCCATCCCGACTGGAGGATGCTCGACGTTCCCCCCACCCCTGCCTCCACACTCACCCGCGCTCGCCGGATCGCCCGGGAGAACGGGGTGCGCTACGCGTACACGGGGAACGTGCAC
>JALGZO010000607.1 GCA_025774865.1 bacterium
ACTCGCGACGGCCAGGACGTGTACTCGCGGAAGTTCAAAGCGATCGTGAAGACCTTCGGCTGGATCGCGCGGCTGGTTCGCTTCGCGGACCTCGAAGACCAGGTGGAAGCGTGCCGGCGGGTGTTTGCCAGTGACACCCGGTGGACTGTCGTGCGCGGGAGCGGCCTCGAAGAGGGCGAGAGCCAGGGTTTACCGGTGTGGAGCCGGCACGTGGGAGACCCCATCCTCGAGAGCAACATCACGCGCCGCGTGGACTTTGCCCTGTTCATGGTGGAGGCCCTCGAGAACGACGAGTTGGTCCACGAGGCCCCGGCGATTGTGGGCTGCCGGACGCCCTCGGCGGTCGCACACGCCGCCGCCCTCAAGGGCACGGGGTGATCGCTGCCGGCTGATGTGGTTCCATATCAACGCACGACCGTCAGCTTCTCGGTGAAAGCCCGACCGGCGCTCGACTCGACTCTCAGGAAGTACACGCCCCCGGGAACGCGCCCGCCCGCGTCGTCGCGACCGTCCCAGGTCACTGCGTTCCCCGAGATGGATTCCTCGAACAGTGTTCGGACCCGCCGCCCCCGAACGTTGTAGATCCGAGCGCGGTTCGGAACCTCGCCGGGAATCGCGAAGCGAATCCGGGTGGAGTGAAGAAGAGGATTCGGCGACACCTCCAGGTAAGACGCGTCCGATGCGAGTGTCGGCACCGCGGTCGCGCCACCCCCCGATTGCAGCCGCTCGATGAACGGCGCCATGTTCTGTCCCACTTGGAGGCTGCCCACCGCCCAGACGTCGCATTCGCCCACGGCGGCGAGACCCCCGTGCCGTTCGACCGCCGTGGCGCCGGGGACGTCGGGCGGCAGGACGATGCGCCACGCGACCCCGTCCCAGTGATAGAACTTGCCGATCACCGGGACCTGCGCGGCGTGGTCCACCGCCCAGACGTCGTCCGACGCGATGGCGGCGATCTTGTATACCGTGCCCGTGGTCGCCGGGCTCGGCACGACGTTCCACTCGGACCCGTCCCAGTGCATGAAGAAGGGACTGGCGCCGTGACCTCCGGCGGCCCAGACGTCGTCGGAGGCGATCGCCGTTACCGCGTAGAGGTTCACCTCCGTGATGTCTTCGCTGGGGTTCGGGATGTGGGACCAGCTCGTCCCGTCCCAGTGGTAGGTCAACCCGCGGAAACGACCGTCGGGATTGTTGGTGTTGTTGTAGCCGCCGACCGCCCAGATGTCGTCGCTGGCGATGCCCACCGCATCGTAGACGTTGTTCTGCCGGTTGTTGGGGCCCGGGGTGATGTATTCGATCAGCTGAGAACCGTCCCAGTGGACCGTCAGGAGCGGGTTCCCGCTGACGCCGTCCCCAAAACTGTCGGCGATACCGAGGATCCAGACGTCGTCCGGGGCGGCCCCGACCACGGCATTCGCCGCGCCGTTCCGCGGCCACCCCTGGATGTCCGGCTCGAGCGTGAGCGACTCCCAGTCGCTCCAGCCGGTCCCGTCCCAGAATCTGAGGACCTGGTCGTTGCTGAAGGGGCCGGTGTCGCCGCGGCCAGCCAGGAAGAGGTGCGAGGGTCCGACCAGGTCGAACTCGTCGATCCACACCAAGGGGTAGTCGCCGAACGGGTCGGTGATGGGGAACTCGCTCCACGCCGTGCCGTCCCAGTGGATCAGGCCCAGCGGAATGGCGAACGCGAAGGCGTCGTCCGCCGATCGGGCTTCGACTTCCGTGACGGCGTTCGTGGCGCCGGCCGGTGGATCCACCTGGTTCCACTCGCCGCAAGTCGGCTGGGCAGCGGCGGCCCGGGCAAGAACTGCGCCCACGACGATCGTCGCCATCAACACGGACCGGGTGCCTGGGGCGCGCAAAGCGTTCTCGCGCGGGCTCGACTCGGGGGCGTTCATCGCAAGGGCTCCTTCCACGGAGGAGTTGAACCGTCAGGCGCCAGACCATCTCATGACCGGACGCTCCACAATGAAGACAGACGGCCGGGCGCCCTCGCCAGATACAACGACGCGGGGTTCGGAAACCCCTTACTCACACACCCCTAGGCGATTTCCAGCCAGGAGAACCAGCGCGGATGGTGCTCCTTGTACCAGTGCAGGACCTCGCGCACGAGCTTCTTCTTGTCGGCGGGAAGAACCGAATCTTCCACGTCGTCGAGGTGCACGCGCATTCCCCGCTCACCGAAGTGCTCCAGCGCTTCCGAGCACCAGGTCTTCAGCTCGTTGCGAATTCGCCCCGCGTCCGAGATCTTCACGGGGCGGCTGCGGTAGCACTCGCCGGCGTAGAACCGGTCCAGGAGCGGCGAAAAGACTCGCCGCGACTCCTCCAAGGACTCGATGAGACGCAGCGACAGACGTACTTCGCGGATACGGCCCCGGCAGGCCGCACGCGTCGTCACCCGGTAGACGTTGGACCCCAGATCCTCGACGCCCGGCATCCCCGAATAGGGGTCGGTCAGCATGGACGCACTGAGCGCGAGCCCTCGCCACTTCTTGCCGGGGAAGAGATCGTCGATCGTGAACACCGGCTTTTCCACCGGCATTCCCGCCGCCCGGGCGTGCCGGACGACGTGCTGGTAGGCGGTCACGTCGTCTTCGCTCACTTCCCTTCCGAGGATTTCCCCGAGGCGGCGGCCAAAGCCCTCTTCATCGGGGTCGAGCTGCATGATCCTCGGCTCGCGCTCATGGGAGGACTCGAACGTCGAGGTGAAAACGCACATCGAGGTCTGCTGGTGCAGCATGGGATCGAGACTCGCGGCCTGGATGGCCTCGGCCGAGGCGGCGTATCCGTCGCAGAGGAATAGGTGGGGCGGTCCCACTCCGTCGTCGATGCGTCCCACGAGGTAGGTCGGCGCGTAGGTGCCCGACTCCGTGAACGTGCTCATTCCGCTCGGGAGGTGCCAGCCGTCTTCCACCACGTGGACCCCGAGCGAACTCCACTCCTCCCACAGGGCACCGAGGCGCTTGACCCGGGAGGGTCCCCGGAGCGTCCAGACGTGGATGTTCTCCAGGGGTATCCCGGGATAAGTCTCGCGGATCGCTTCGAGGATCGTCGCTCGCGGTGTGAGGTACGTCGCCAGAACGGAGTTGCGCTCCGAGGTGCGGATCACTTCGAGCGGCAGGCAGAGGCTCCCCGTGTATCCCTCGTAGGGAAGCGACACGCTGAGCGGTTGATCGAAGAGGTGGAGCACGCACATCGGTCCGGTCTCCGCCCCGTTGGCGAAACGGGAAGTGTTCTCGAGCGTGTCGACCGCCGCCCCCCAGATCGTGATCCCCTCCTCGCGCGTCTCGTTCCAGAAGTCGTCCCATTCGTAGAAAGCGTCGTTGATCAGGCGGTGAACGCGTGCCTCCACGAATTTCGCGACCTCGGGCCGGCCGTACACCCGACCGAAACCGAGCAGCGGATTCGAGCCCATCTCGGGGGTCTCCCCCGCCTTCGGCATCAACCCCTCGCCGAGGCTCACCATGACCGCGTGGTTCTCCGGGAGGTTCCGGGTGAGGTACCAGAGGGCCTCGCTCATGGCGTAGGCGGATATGGCGTCCGCCTCCTTCTTCACGCGGTTCACCTCGGACTTCGCGGCGCCCTTCCCCTCGCCGAAGCGTCCGAAGAGGCGGGTCCCGAGAGCTGTCACCGCCGTCGCGACCATCAAGGATTTCTCCAGCGACGAGCCGACGAACGATCCGCCCGCGTCGGGCTCCCCGTTGATCCAGCTCTCCTCGACGTCCTCGAGCCACACGTGGAACCGCCCGAGCACGGCTCCGGTGTCGTAGACCCACTGCGCGATTACGTCCTTGCGATCGATGCTCATCACACCCCTCAACTGCTATACGCCCGGGCAGATTGTACAGCGAAAACCTCATACCCGCTCCTGCAGGCATTCTGTACCATTGGAGCAGCCAGCGAGGTGACATCATGAGACTTTCACGGCCCATGCGCCAGACGCTCGTCGGGATCGCCGCAATCGCGGCCGGCTGCTCCTCGGAAACCGGCCCGACCTCCCCGGACGGGGGATCGATGGGCGATGGCACGATCGACCCGAGCGATTCGGCCTTCCTCGTAACCCTGGAAGACCATACCGATCCGAACCGGCCCATCCGCGTCGACCTGGTCGGGGAGAATCTCGCAATCGATGTCGACGAGGAGACCATCTCGGTCGACGTGTCCGTCGTGAACCGCGGCGCCGATCCTCTCGTCGCTCCGGTTCTCGTGAGGATCGGAGCCTTCCGACCGGCCACGGTCACGCTGCTCAACCCCGACGTCGTCGAGATCCCGGGACCGCGGCCCCCCTCCGGACCGCCGCCGCTCCCTTACGGCTTCGACTACTCCGATCACCTCGGGGACGACGGAGTGCTCGACACGGGCGAAGCCTCCGGCCCGAAGACGTGGGTGTTTCACGATCCCGGACTCGGCGCGTTCTCGTTCGCGGCGCGGGTGGATTCCGGGACCGAGCCGACGCTTCGTCCGTACGTCGGCGGGGTCGTGTACCACGACGCGAACCGCAACGGACGGCGAGACCGCGACGAAGGGCCGGGAATGGGAGCGGTCGAAGTCGCCGGACCGAACGGAACCGGCGGAATCGGCTTCGTAGGCTCGTCCGGCCGATGGTTTGTCCCGGTCGAGGTTCCCGGTCTGCATCGAGTCAGGTACTTCGATCCGACCGACGGTCCGCAAGAATGGATCGCGACGACTCCGAACCCGATCGAGGTCGTTCTTCCGCCGGATCCGAAAGGGGATCCTCTGAGCTTCGGTGGCGCCGACTTCGGCGTTGCCCTGCGGAGATTCGGAAGTGATCCCGTTCCGGTGGTGATGACGGAACGGCGCCCGGACGAGATCGCGCAGGACCCCTACCGCCTGATCGAAGTCGCACTCCGGGGTGACGTGCTCGTGCTCCACGTCCAGTACTCGGGCGGCTGCCGGCCGGATCACCCGCTCGTTCTCTATGCCTCGGGCGATTTCAGGGAATCGAATCCCGTCCAGACGTGGATGCTCCTCGCCCATGACGACCTGGGCGATCCTTGCGAGGCGATCATCGATCGGAACGTCGTCTTCGACCTCGACCCGGTCCGCCAATCGTACGTCGACGCGTACGGCGAGCCCGGCGTCGTGATTCTGCACTTCCTCGATTTCATGGGGAATCGGCACACGTTCGAGTTCGGACCGTAGAAGCAGGATTCGCTCGCGATTGTTGGGGCGCTGTTACTCAGAACACGGCGCGGATGATGATGACGCGAACCGACGCTGCACTCGGCGCAATGATCTTGGCGTCCATGTTCCTGTTCGCGGTCGGCCTCGTCTCTCCACTCACCCCTTCGGAGGGCTGCCCTTC
>JALGZO010000608.1 GCA_025774865.1 bacterium
GGTAGTATCGAGAGACGTCCACCAGCTTCTTCGATCCGGTCACCGCTTCGATCGGCGCCGTGTCGTAGCATCCCCGGTGCACGGCCACGAGCTTCCCCGACTCGCCCGCGAGGATCAGGTCCATCGCGACGTTCCCGAACGCCGTCGGCACGATCGAGTCGAGCGCGTCGGGCTCCCCGCAGCGCACCACGTAGCCGAGCCGCTGGCTCACGACGTTCACGCGATGGCCGCGATTGTATTCGGAGGAGAGCTCCTTCAATTGCGCCGCGACTACATCGCCGATGCCGCCGAGCTTCATGTGGCCGTACTGGTCGGTCTCGACGTTCTCGAACGTGAAGCTCTCCTGTCCGGTAACCTTCGCGCCCTCGGACACGAGAACCACCGAGTAGCGGCTCGGGTTTCGGTTCCAGTCGTAGACGAGAAGCTCGGTCAGCTGCCGCATGTCGAAGGGATGTTCGGGGATGACACAGCGATCGGCGGCGCCGGCCAGAGTGGGCATCAACGCGGTGAACCCCGCGTAACGGCCGAACACCTCGATCACGAGGAAACGCTCGTGGGATCCCGCCGTCGTGCGAAGCATGTTGGCCAGCTCGATCGTCCGCGTCACGCACGTACCGAACCCGATGCAGTAGTCGGTGCCGGGAACGTCGTTGTCCATCGTCTTGGGGATCGCCACGACCTTGAGGCCCTCCTGGTGGAGGCGCTGCGCGTAGCTCAGGGTGTCGTCGCCACCGATCGGAATGAGGAAGTCGACTCCGAGAAACTCCAGGTTCCTCAAGACGTGCGGAGTGGCGTCGTTGAATTCGTCCGGGTACTCGTCCTTAGACGTGATCCGGAACGAGGATTCTCGGCAGGTGGCTCAGTCGGGTGCGTGACGTGTGGAGAAAGGTGCCGCCGGTGCGGGCCGCGCGGCTGACGATCTCGTCGGTCAGCTCCAGGAAGTTATGCGTTTGTTCCAGGCCCGGCTCCGGGATCAAGTCGACGAGTCCCGCCCAGCCGCGACGAATTCCGACGACCTGGAACCCCTCCCGCAGCGCCCGCACCGTGATGGCACGTATCGCCGGGTTGAGCCCGGGTACGTCTCCCCCGCCCGTGAGGATTCCGATCGTGCCGCGCGAAGCCATCCGAAGTGCTCCTTTTCCCCGAAGGCACCGGACTATGGGATACTCGCCGCGCTCGTCAAGTGGGAACAGTGGGAGGCGGCCGGAGACGGAGGGAGGTGGTCATCGGGTACGAACACGGCGCGAATCCGGCGCTGACCGTCTCGCTCGCGCTGGCGGCCGGGCTGATCGCCCAGGTCCTCGCACAGCACGTGCGGATCCCCGGCATCGTACTCCTGCTCGCGACCGGCGCGTTGCTCGGCCCCGACGTCCTCGGCGTCGTGCGGCCGCACTCGCTCGGCTCCGCTCTCCATACGCTCGTGGGATTCGCCGTCGCGGTCATTCTCTTCGAGGGCGGCCTGAATCTCGACCTCCGCCGGCTGCGGCGCGGCTCTTCGGTCATCCAGCGCTTGATCACGATCGGCGCGCTCGTAACGGTCGTGGGCGCGTCGCTCACGGCCCGGCTCGTGCTCGGCTGGGAGTGGCGCCCGTCGATCCTCTTCGGAACGCTCGTCATCGTCACCGGTCCCACCGTCATCGGGCCGCTCCTGCGACGCATCCGGATCAGGCGACCTTTGCAAGCGGTGCTGGAGGCGGAGGGGGTGTTGATCGACGCGGTGGGCGCGATCACGGCCGTGGTGGCGCTGGACATCGCGCTCCGCCCCTCGTTTCCGTCCCTCGCGATCGGGGTGCTCGAGATCGCCGCGAGCCTCGGGGTGGGCTGCTTCTTCGGGCTCGTCGGCGGCTGGGTAATCGCCAGGATCCTGCGACTGCGGCGCCTCATCCCCGAAGGCCTCGAGAACGTCTTCACGCTGTCGATGGTACTCGCTCTGTTTCACATCTCGAGTGTCGTTCAGGAGGAGAGCGGGATCGCGGCGGTGACCATCGCGGGAGTCGTGGTCGGTAACGTCCGAGGGCGCGTGCTTCGCGACCTCATGGAGTTCAAGGAGCAGCTGACCCTCATGTTCATCGGGATGCTGTTCGTGCTCCTCGCGGCGGATGTGCGGTTCGACGACATTCGTGGACTCGGGATGCCGGGGCTCGTGACCGCGGCCGTGCTGATGCTCGTCGTGCGACCGCTCAACGTCCTGGTCGCGACCTCCGGATCACACCTGACCTGGCGGGACCGGGCTTTCATCGCGTGGATCGCGCCGCGGGGAATCGTCGCGGCCGCGGTGGCCTCGTTCTTCGCCGGCGAGCTGGAGCACGCGGGAATCGAGGGCGGGCCGACTCTCCGAGCGATGGTCTTCCTGGTCATCGCCGTGACGGTCGCGGTCGCCGGGCTCACCGGCGGGTTCGTCGCGAGGCTGCTCGGCGTCCGCCGTCAGGCCCAAGGCTTCGCCATTCTCAGTGCGAACGACCTGGCCCTGACCCTGGGCCGGGCTTTGCGCTCCGGCGGCGAGGAGGTCCTGTTCCTCGACTCGAACGCAGACGCGAGTCACGCCGCTGAGCGGTCCGATTTCCGCGTCGTGTTCGGGAACGCGCTCGAGGAATCGACACTGCAGCGGGCCGGGCTGGCCGGCGTGGCGGCGTGCATCGGGCTGACGCCGAACGAGGAGGTGAATCTCCTCTTCGCGAGAAAGGCGCGGGAAGAGTTCAAGGTGCCCCGCGCCTATGTGGCCCTGCACCTGAACGAAGGCCACGTGACGCCGAAAATGATCCACGACGCGGGCGCGCACCTCCTCTTCGGAGGCCAACGCGATCTTCGCCTGTGGGAATCCTGCATGCGTCGGGATTTCGGAGACGTCGACGTGTGGGAGTTCGGCGGCGGCTCGGAGGCCGACCTCACCGCCGGACGCTACATATCGCCCGAGCTCGAGAACGCGATCCTTCCGATCGTGCTCTACCGCGGCAGTCGGGCCGTCCCGGTGGACGAGGCGACGAAGTTCCGCGCGAACGATCGCCTGTGCGTCATCATTTTCCGCCAGCGCCGAGACGAGGTGGTCACCTGGCTGACCCAAAAGGGATGGACACGCGAAGAGGAGGCGGAGACCGCGGAGACGGTCGATCGGCGGTAGACGGTCTGCTATCCTCGGGGGGTCCCGACCTCCCTCCTCCTTCGAGGATGTCCCATGAGACGCATCCAACTGCTCGCGCTGCTGGCGATCCTGCCGTTCGCGGCACCCCCCGCGACCCGCGACTCCGGCGCCGTATCCGCGGAGTCGGACGGATGGGGTGAGTCCTTCCCGGCCCGCCTGCTCCCGCGCCCGACCGAGCACCGTCTCGACCGCGACGCCGAGCGTCGTCACAAGCAGGAGCGCCGCGAGTGGATCGAGGAGATTCACCGAACGGCTCCCGGCGTCGACTGGCGCGCGATCGAACGGCGGAACGGGCTCGACCGGATGACACGGCGCAACGAGACGAACGTGGGCCGCTCGGGCGGACCCTCGCCGTGGGCGGAGATCGGGAGTCGCAACCTCGCCGGCCGCATGCACGCGGCCGCGCTCTCGGCGGATGGTGACAGTCTTTACGGTGGTTCGTCGCTCGGCGGCGTCTGGAAGGCGGACCTTTCAGGCAACGGCTGGCGACCGCTGCACGACAACCTCTACGGCGGCTCGCACGGCCTCGCCGTCGCGGCCGGCCCGCCGGAGACGATCACGAGCATCACGGACGGGGGCCTCATCCACTACACGGAGGACGGGGGGCAGACGTGGATCGCTCCCGCGCTCACCAACGTCTCGGCGACGAAGCGCGTCCTCTCCGACGCGAGCGACCCGAACCGCATCTGGCTCGTGCTCACCAAGAACGCGGCCCAGCGAAAGCTCTACCGCTCCGACGATCGCGGTCAGACCTACGTCTTGAAGCGGGCGCTCGCGGTCTTCCCTTCCGACATCTGGCTCGACCGTCAGGTCGGCGGCCGGGTCTACCTCCTCGAGGGCCCGAGCTTCTACGCCAGCGACGACGGTGGGGAGACCTGGAATCTCCTCGGGACGATCCCGGTCGGAGCCGCCTCGGACGTCGTGTTGACCGGCAGCGAAGCCGGCGCGCCCACCTTCTACGCCGCGGTCCGCGACGGGAACTGGAAGCTCTACCGTTCGGTGGACGGCGGCGCGAATTGGACGTACCGGTACGACATTCACGACTTCTGGGAGACGCTCGCGTCCTCGATCACGGACCCGAACGTCGTGATGTACGGCGGCGTCGAGCTCTGGCGTTCGGTCAACGGCGGAGTGTTCTTCAATCTCGTGAACGCCTGGGGCGACTATTACTCGGACCCCGTCAACAAGTTGCACGCCGATCTCCCGGGCCTCGACGTGGTGTGGACCCCGGGCGGACAGGAGATCCACTACATCGCGACCGACGGCGGCCTCTACCGGAGTGACGACCGCGTCCAGTCCGTGACGAACATCTCGCTCGAGTACCTCAGGGTGAGCCAGTACTACTCGACGCACACGTCCGTGAACGATCCGGGCCTGATCCTGGCCGGCTCTCAGGATCAGGGCTACCAGCGTAGCTTCGGTCCGCCGATGGGGACGCTGCGCGATTTCGATCAGCTCATCAGCGGCGACTACGGTCACATCACGTCGAGCGACGGAACGCACGAGAAGATCTACTCGGACTATCCCGGGTTCATCCTCGTCCAGCAGGGCGAGCTGAACCCGAATCTCACCGATTTCGTCGACTTCCCCGATGGAGCGATCCACTCGTGGTTGCCCTACATCCTCGCGAAGCCCGGCGACCCGGACGTCGTCTATCTCTGCGGTGACCGCATCTACCGCTTCCGCGACATCGTGCCGGGCGGCTGGAACATCTCGCCCTCCACGCAGGACTTCACGGTCGCGGGCGGCAGCTACCTCACGGCCCTGTCGATCTCGCCCCTCGACCACGATCGAAAGATCGCGATCATGAATAACGGCATCGTCTGGTACACGGACCAGCCGGGCTTCAACGACTTTCTGCTATCGCCCGACACTGGCCCCTCGTCGCACTACTTCTACGGGACGGCGCTCGAGCCTTCCCCCGATGACGTGCTCTTGGCGTACGCGGGCGGCAGCGGCTACAGCGGTCCGGGCGTATGGCGAACGACCGACGGCGGCGTGAGCTGGACGGCCGTCTCGGACGGGCTGCCGCTGACGATGGTCTACGACCTCGCCTTCGAGGAGACCGGCAGCGGCGCGATGTACGCCGCCACCGAAGCCGGTCCCTACCGTCTGGATCCCGCCACCGATACCTGGGCGTCGCTCGATCACCCGGGTCTACCG
>JALGZO010000609.1 GCA_025774865.1 bacterium
TTGGGGGTCACCGTCCGGAGCGACGAAGCGGGCCCGGTACGCGACGCCATCCCACGCGTCGTTCGTGCGAAGCCGAAGCTGGAACGTCCGACCGCCTCCGTCAATCCTGAGCGCGATCCCGTCCCAGTCGCTCAGGTCCGTCGGCCCGAGCTTGGTTCTCACGGACGCGAAGCCGCCGTTGTTCTCGAGCGAGACTGTCCCCTCGAACGTCGCCGCGCGCTCGTCGAACGAGATTTGACTGCGTGAAAGGCCGCCCATGACGCCGTCGTTCACCACTTGCCAGCGACTGCCGGCCTCTTCGTCCAGCGTTACGACCGTGAGCACGCTGTCTCCCTCCTGCGTCTCCGTTGATGCCGGCCCAGCCAGCAGGACAGCCAGAAATGTCGCCGCTACACCCATCGCTTGTTCCGCTGTGAAACGGATTCGAGCAGGTAGACGGGCGAGAATCGCGCGGATTCCTTCCCTGTCGAGATCCAGTTACGCGGATCGAGGCGAAGGCGCCAGCCCAGCTCGCGCTCCAGACCCGGGATGCGAACATCCGGAGCCCTGCCGTCGCTTGCGAGCGAAGGAGGCCCGTTAGTTGATCGCGGTGCACGAGCCCATCGCGTCACGAGGTTGCCACCTGTTCCGACTCGGGAAGGCGGACCGGGCTGACGAAGCCGTCGGGCTTCACCGTGAGCACGGAGCAGTCGACTCGTCCAAGGACCTTCTCGGCGGTATTCCCGATCAGGAAGCCTGCAATTCCTGTCCGTCCCAACCCATGAGGGGATGACAAAGACCATGAGCACCGCGAGACCACGCACCGCTAGCCGGATCGCGAACTTGAGGCGATCAACCAGCTTGTCCGGGTGGAAGGTCATCTCAGCCATTGCCAGCGTCCTCTCAGATGGGGATTCGGGATCAGGCTCTGTCCCGGCAGATGCAAATGGAGTCAGCCGGGTCCGTCACTGGACCAAGATAGGGTATTGTCTAAGTATTGTCAAAGGTTTGTGACCAGGTTTCTGGATCAGTGCCGCGGCCGGGAGTAGGCGGCCATAGAGCGCCATTCAGGGCGTATGGATCGACATGAGCTCAGAAGGGATCTTGAAATATATGGACAAAACTATGACAGACTGTCATATTCTGGTTTGCGCGTGAGAGGCTGGAATGCTCGGGACCTCGGCCCCGACCGGACCGGCAAGTGGGCGGCGTGCCACTCGCTTGCCGACGCGCATCGACGGGGACTCGTTCATCGAGACATCAAACAGGGGAACATCGTTCTCTGTGAGCGTTCCTTCGAGCACGACTTCGTGAAGGTCCTGGACTTCGGCCTCGTGAAGCATCTTTGCGTCGCGGATGACTCCGCACGACGACCTCCTACAGGAGGGTCTTGCCGATCACGGACAGGTCTCCCCTGACGCGATGGAGAAGGCGAATGTAGGGGGTCGACCGCCCATTTCGATCCCGGGTATCTTGGTCGGGGTGACCGTCAAAGAAGGGCCGCATGTTCTTTCCCGGCGTCGAGCGACCGATTCGGAAACCGGCTTCGTTCCTGTTCGTGGTGGGATCGCTGGCGACGTCCTTCTTGCTTCTCGGCGCGGAGCCCGCAAAAGGGCCGGCGGAGCCGCTGGAGAATCCGCCGATCGGTCCCTTCGGCTACTCTCTGATCAACACCGAAGATGGTGGACTGCTCGAGGAAGGATCCTTCCAATCCGTCGAGGAATGCGCCGACTGCCACGAGCGACAGGCCGAGGAGATGGCGGGCTCGATGCACCAGCTGGCCCACACCGATCCCATCTATCGAGCGACTGCCGAGCTGGCCCGCGTGGAGGCGGGAGAGGAGGTGTACCTGCACTGCGCGGGGTGTCACTCGCCGCAGGGAGTCACCATGGGTCTCTTCCACGGGACCACGGAGGAGACCCTGCCCGACATCGCCAAGCAGGGGATCCTCTGCGACGTCTGTCACCAGATCACGGAGCTGACGGGCACCTCCGGCCACTGGGGCGAGCCCGGGAACGCCTCATTCGTGATCAGCCCCGACGAGGACCGGAAGTTCGGTCCACCCGCCGGCGACGACGCCGCCGCGGACCACCTGGTGGAAACGCGCGAGTTCCTCGCGAGCTCGGAGTTCTGCGCATCGTGCCACACGATCATCCACCCGCTGAATGGGCTGCGCCTGGAGCACACCTACGCGGAGTGGAAGGACAGCGTCTACGCAGAGAAGGGCATTCAGTGCCAGGACTGCCACATGCGCAGCGTCGAGACGGCCGTGAGGGTCGCGGAGACAATGGTGCCCGCAACCGTGATCGGGCGGTCTGAGCCGTCGGGAGAGGAGCGTGAGATCTCTCCGCACTTCTTCACCGGCGCCAATGCGAATGTCGAGCAGCTGGGTGGAAGCGCCGAGCGCGCCGCCATGGCCGAAGCCCGGCTCAAGAGCGCGGCGCGGCTCGAAATCGTGTCGCCGGAGTCAGTCGAGGCCGGCCAGCCACTCGGGTTCGACGTGGTGGTGCACAACGTCGCCGCCGGACACAACCTTCCGACCAGCCTGACCGAGCTTCGCGAGATGTGGGTGGAGCTGAAGGTGCTCACGGAGGCTGGGGAGGTCCTGCTTCACTCGGGCGGCCTGGAAGAGAACGGGGACATCTCCCCGCGCGCCATGCGCTTCGGAGCTCTCGCCGGCGACGCACAAGGCAACGTCACTTACAAGCCCTGGGAGGTGGAGCAGTTTCTGTTCAAGCGACTCGTCCCGCCCAAGGGATCGGAGAGCGACCAGTTCGAGGTTCCCCTGCCTCGTGAGCTCTCGGGCCGGGTGCGGATCGACGCAAAGCTCTTCTACCGCTCCGCTCCCCCGAAAGTGGTGGCGTCGCTGCTGGGCGACGAGTCCTTCGAGGTGAAGCAAGTCGAGATGGCCAGCGCGAACGCCGAGATCGCGGTCGACTGAAGGGACGAAGGGACGCGTCCCCATGGGCTAGAACCGACCTCGCCACCGTTCTCCATCCCAGGCGGCCAGATAGGTAGCTTCTTGACCTCCCGCAGCGGTGAAGATCCCTCCCACGACCAGCTCATTCCGGTAGACGGCCATCGCTCGTACCCGTCCGTTCAGCCCCGAGCCCAGCGGCGTCCATTTCGTTCCGTCCCATTTGGCGATGTGGTTGACCGCCTGGTTTCCGGATCGCGTAAACCACCCTCCCGCGATCAGGGCACCATCGAATCGCGCCGACGCTCTCACCCCCTTGTCGACTCCGCTGCCCAGGGATGCCCACTCGGCGCCATTCCACGTCGCGACACCGCGGGTGCCGTTCCACGCCGGCGACGTTCCGGCCCGGAGAGCTGAAGTACCCGCCAGCCACCAGCAGGGAGTCGTGGACGGCGAGTGTCCGAATGGACTCGTTCGCGCCATCTCCCACGGGCAGCCATTGACCGTCTTCCCACCGAGCGATGAAGTTCAAAGGCGTCCCGCTGGACGAGGCGAACGAACCGGCGGCGATGAGATCGCCGTTGAAGACGGCAAGCGAGTAGACGGGACCGTCGAGCCCTTCGCCGAAGAGGGACCAATCGCTGCCGTCCCAAGCGGCGATGTTCGCGGCGACGGAGTCTCGCAATTGAGCGCAAAAGTGACCGGCAACGACGAGTTTGTCCTCGAAGTGCGCCAGCGCCATGACCTGGCCGTTCGGGAGAAACGACATCGGTGACGATCCGGCCGTCGCCCTCGCCACGAAGCTGCCGCCAAGAAAGCCGAGGATCGTGAGTATCCTCGGGAGAGATGAGAATCGACCTGCGATCATCGGCACGTAGGCGCCCTCCGCCGCGCTTGGACCGCTCCCGAAAGGAGTCTGTCACACTTGTTCCGAAGAGGTTCGGACGACGCCTCCGTCAGCGTGTAGAAGATCTTCCGGTTCAAGACAGTCCAACCCGGGGAGCCAACATCCGACGCGCGCCTGAACCGCGCGTCCCAATTGACACGAACCCCTCAGGACACTAGTTGACGGCGTGCAGTTCCCACCAGGCTCGAGCGCGCTCGTTGTCCCACGGTCTCTCGAACCTGATCCTCTCCAGACGCCCGGCGAGTTCATCTGCCCCGTCAGGACGGTCGTCGGGGTGCTTCGCCAGACAGGCGAGCACGACGTCGTCGAGAGGCTCGGGGATCTCGAGCTCAGAGCGCTGTGACGGAGGAACGGGCTGAGCGGTGGCATGCTCGGTCAGCATTGCCATGGGAGTCTTGGCTGTGAATACGAGCTCGCCGGTGAGCAGCCAGTAGGCGACGCAGCCCATCGAGTAGATATCGGAGCGGTGATCGACCGGGCTTTGACCGGTGATCGCTTCGGGATACAGATAGGCGGGAGTACCGGTGATCGAGCCTTCGCGTGTGAGCTTCGGATCGGTCTCGTCACCAGCCTTGTCGTGCTTGACGAGTCCGAAGTCGAGCACTTTGACGAAGTCACGGTCCTCACCGTACTCGCACACGAAGAGGTTGGCCGGCTTGATGTCGCGATGGATCAGTTGACGGCGGTGGGCCTCGTGAAGCGAGTGGCAGGCCTGGATCAGCATGTAGACGGCACGTTGCGGTTCGATCGGGCCGAAGCGCTTCACGAGGGTCTCCATGTCGATGCCGTGGAGCAGTTCCATCACGTAGTAGAACGTACCGTCGGGAGTGAGTCCGTAGTCGTAGATGTCGACCGTGTGGGGTGATTGCAAAGTGGCGGTGGCCTGGACCTCGTGCTCGAAGCGCTGATTCAGCCTCTGGATTTGGCTTGGGTCCATACCAACGAAGACTTCGTGCTTGATGAACTTCACCGCTGCCGCCCGGGCCAGCATTCGGTGGCTGGCGACCCAAACCTCTCCCATTCCACCGCTCCCCAGATTCTTCTCCAGTCGGTAGCTGCCCATTTCCCGCGCCTCGGTAACGGACTTGCCCAGCTTGTAGACTACGTTCGACACCGCCACGCCCATGATCACCGAGAAGATCATTGCGAGGGTTACGAACACAATGGACCCTTCGGAGAACTGTACCCAGCCGAGGCTATCAGCCAGCCAGCGCGTCAGAGGCGACGTGGAGGCGGCAAGCACGATCGTGATGACAGCCGCCATCGACCGCATCGGTACGATCGCGGGAAAGAAGACGACCCAGACCAGTGAGAACGAGAAATAGGACATGCCGAGCCTGATGGGGTCGGAATGGTACGTTGCGACGACGAGACACTCGGTGGCGCTGAACCACAACGCGGCGAACACGCAGTAGGCCAGTCCGATGTTGATCAGAGCTCGTGATGAGAGCAGGCGTCGATGCACTGTCCATGCGGCCGCCAGCGAGAT
>JALGZO010000610.1 GCA_025774865.1 bacterium
TCGCCGGCGTCGTCCCTTGCTGAAGCTCTGCAACCTCCGCGCGCGATCGGCCTTCGTACGCGCGCTGTCCCGTGAACATCTCGTAGAGCACGAGCCCGAGCGCGTAGATGTCGCTCGCGGTGGAGACGGAGCGCCCGGCGAGTTGCTCGGGCGCCATGAACGACGGAGTCCCGGAAAGGATCTCAACGCCTTCGATCCCTTCGGCCAGACCGGCCAGCCCGAAATCCGTGATGCGGACCCGTCCGTTCGGATCGATCATGACGTTCTGCGGCTTCAGATCGCGATGCAGGATTCCCTGCTCGTGCGCGGCGTGGAGTCCCGCGCAAAGCTGTCGAGCGAGGCTGATCGCGCGCTCACTCGGTAGCCTCCCCACCTTCTTCAAGAGCGATCCGAGATCGTCTCCGTCGACGTATTCCATCGACAGAAAATGGTGGCCGTCGGCCTCGCCGAGGTCGTACACGCGGCAGACGTTCTGGTGCGAGACCTGCCGCGCGGTGCGCACCTCGGAGGCGAGTCGCTCCAGCCGCGACGCGTCCCGTTGCAGTTCCTCAGGCAGGAACTTGAGCGCGACGGGCTGTCCGAGCTTGAGATCGTCGGCGCGGTAGACCTCACCCATACCACCGCGCCCGGCGAGCCCGACGATGCGGTATCGATCCGCAAGAAGGGTGCCGGAGACGAACCGTCCCGCGAACTGGCTCGAGGACGTGCGGCTCGGCGTGCCGCTCGCAGGCGTGGTTTCTCGGACGGTCGCGCCGACGTCTCGGCCATCGAGAGCGCTTCCGCAGGACGGGCAGAAGCGACTGGCGTCGGGAGCATCGTGGGAGCAGGAGCGGCAGCGGGACGCTACTCTGAATATCCACCTCGATGCGACCCTGGAGGCGATTCCCGTGAGAAACATCTGGATCTCCGCGGCGGCGCTGCTGGTGAGCGCGACCTCCACGCCGGCCGGACTTCCCGACCCGTCCCGCTCGGCCATGGGGCTCTTTGGACAGGGCACCTCCTGCCACTACCGTTTCCGAATGGACGGCGGCCTCGATCAGCTGACCGTGTGCGTCACATTGCGCACCCAGTTCGACACTCCCATCCCGGACTGCAGCACCTCCGTCACACTCACGCCGAACGCGGGCACGATCGCGTTCGGCACTTGCTGTCCGAATCCGCAGGCCGGTGTCACGGACTTCGATGGAACAATCCAGTTCGTGTTCGACCAGATCGGCGGACGGGGGAGTCTGGATGTGTGCGCAACGGAGCACTGCATCGCCGAGATCGGGGTCGCGACCGAGACCATCGACTTCACGAGCCCCGACCTCGACGCCAGCGGCGGCCACAACGTCGTGATCGACCTGGGCATCTGGGCCGGATGTTACCAGCCGGCTCCGTATTGCCCCTGGTCGGACTACAACTGCGACGGCACCGTGGACGTCCTCGATCTCGGTCTCTGGGCCGGCGGGATCGGGCTCGAGTGCGGCCAGACGGCCTGCCCGTAAGAACCTCGAACGGCGAAGAGCGCCCGATCCGCCGGGACCGGGCGCTCGCTGCACGAAAGGTGGCCTTCGTCACTCGACGACGGTCACCGTGACCGGCACTGACTTCGAGACGACGTCGTACACCGGCGAAAGGTGCTTGGCTTCCTGAACCAGGTTCTCCAGTTCCTCACGCGAAGCGTCGCCTTCGATCCGGAACTTGATCTCGATACTCTGGTAACCGGGGCGAACGTCCTTCGAGAGCCCGAGGAACCCATGAAGGTCGAGGTCGCCTTCGAGCTCCGACTCGAGCCGCGTGATCCGGATTCCACGCGCGGCTCCGTGGTAAGTGATGGCCGTGGTCACACAAGCGGCGAGTCCCGTGAGCAGGAATTCCACCGGGTTGGCGCCACGGTCTTCGCCGAGCAAGAGCGGTGGCTCGTCGGCGGCGAATACGAAGGCCTGCGCGTGGCGCCGCGGCTCGCACGCACCGTAGAACTCGTCGATGATCGTGCGGTTGAGACCGCCGTTCTCCCACTGGTTCCGTGCCCGGAACTTGAACTTCGCGATCTCCGCGTTGCCCTGGATCGCTTCGATGGTTCCGAAGAGCTGGTCCGTATCGACTCCGTTCACGACGCCCTTGTTCTTCAGCTCCTGCGACATGGTTCCTCTCCTTTCGAGTGAGTGTGTCGATTGATGCGTCGCCATAGAGCAGGGCCCGTGCCAGGTTCGTCTGCATTGCCGAAGAGGTTGGAGAGCAACGAGTTGAGGAATCTCGGGCGAACGCGCCACCCTCGCGAGATCCGACGATTCGCGAGATCTCGCGGGCCACGCTCGTGAGATCTCACGGACGCGAAGCGTCAGGAGGTGCGTTTGATTCCGAGGGCCCGCATCCGAGAGCTCAGCGTCGACGGGTTCATCCCCAGGAGGCGGGCGGCCCCCTGCTCTCCGGACACGCGCCCCGAGGTCGTCTCGAGGGCGCGGACGATGTTGGCGCGCTCGAGTTCCTGGAGCTCCTGGGCGGTCTGGATGCCGGACGGCCCTTCGCTCTCCGCCGGCACCGACTCGCGCGGCCCGGCCGAGGGCAGAGCGCCGATCAGCTCCAGTTCCGCGCCGCGTGAAACGATGAGGGCGCGCTCGATCACATTCTGGAGCTCTCTGACGTTGCCGGGCCAAGGGTGCGCTTTCAGTCGCGCGACATCCCCGGGTGAGACCGTCCGAATCGTCTGCCCCATGCGCGTCGCGAGCGTCTCGGCGAACGCGCCGGCGAGCAGAACCACGTCGTCGCCCCGTTCGCGCAACGGTGGAACGTGGATCGGGAAGACGTTGAGACGATAGTAGAGGTCTTCGCGAAAGCGACGTTCACTGATCTCGTGTACGAGGTCCTGGTTCGTGGCCGCGATCACTCGGACATCGACCTTTCGCGTGCGCGAGCTCCCCACCGGATCGAACTCCCCCTCCTGTAGCACTCGCAGCAGCTTGCTTTGCAGGTCGATCGGCAGTTCGCCGATCTCGTCGAGGAAGATCGTTCCGCCGTCCGCCAGCGCGAAACGACCCTCGCGCTGTTGCGTGGCCCCCGTGAAGGCGCCCTTCTCGTGGCCGAAGAACTCGCTTTCGATGAGCGCGGCGGGGATCGCGGCACAGTTCACTTTGACGAGAGGACGTTCCCGGCGGCCGCTGACGTCGTGAATCGCGCGGGCGACGACTTCCTTGCCGGTTCCGGTTTCTCCCGTAATGAGCACCGTTGCGTCGGTATCCGCCACCTGCTCGATTTGCGCGATGACGCCCTTCATGGCGGGACTCTCTCCGATCAAGCGGTCCGGTCCGCCGAGCGAACGGAGCTCCTCTTCGAGGATCGTCTTCTCGACGGTCAGCGATCGGATCGTTTTCTCGGCCTTCACACGCTCGTTCACGTTGCGCAAGATGAGCGTGTAGAAGGCGCGACGGTGAATCTCGAAGCGGGAAACGGTGGCCTCGGCCGGAAACTCCTCGCCGCTCGAGTGGAGCCCGGCGAACGGGCCGGTGACCCACTCGTACTGCTGTCCGGGCGCGCGTCCGTCGAGGTCCTGCGCGATGTCGGCCAGCGTCTTGCGCGCGCCGGGCGTCAGCAGGGAATCGAGCATCCGGCCGACGAAGTCACCGGCGGCGCAACCAAAGAGCCTCTCCGCCGCCGGGTTCATCATGGTGACGCCGAGCTCCGAGTCGAGCTCGACGATCCCGTCCATCGCGCTCTCGACCAGGCGCCGGAGCTTCACTTCGCGCTCGCGAACGTCTTCCTCGGCGCGCAGGCGTCGCAGTTCGGCGGCGGCTCGACTCGCGAAGATCTGGAAGACAGTGAGCGTTCTGGGCTCCTCCGGCATCGGCCGGTTGTCGAGGACGGCGAGGTGGCCCAGGGTGCTCCCGTCCAGATCGTGGAGCGGGACGCCGATGTAGCTCACGGCGCCCGCTTCCGGCAGGTCCGGATCACGCGGGTAGAGCTCGATGACCCGGTCGGGGATGTGGATCAGGCGGTCTTCCTCGATCACGGGTTCGCAGGGCGTTCCGGCGACGACGTACTCGTAGTGCTCGATTCGCTTGCCGCCGAGGAACATCGCCAGCGACCGGAGCCGACCGGCATCCTCCAGATACTCGGTGACCCACGCGCCGTAGACACCCAAGGCCTGAACCAGATTCTCGACGAGCACGCCGAAGAAACGTTCGCCGGTCTCCGCCGACGTACCCTCCAGGATCGTCCGGAGAGCGTGGTCCTCGTCGAGGCTATGGAAGGGTGGCGGCTCGCTTTCTGGCATGTTCACCGAACGATCAGAATCTTCCTCGTGCTGACGTCATGCGCCGACTCCAGCCTGGCCAGGTAGACGCCCGCCGGGACGGCGACGCCGTCCTGCCCCCGGCCGTTCCACGGAACCGCGTGAATGCCGGCCGCTCCCGGTCCGTCGACGAGCTCTCGCACGAGACGGCCCTGCACATCATAGAGGCCCAACCGGACCCGCCCGGGGCGCGACAGTGAGTAGGTGATCGTCGTCTGCTGGACGAAGGGATTCGGGTAGTTGCGGCCCAAACCGGAAGAGCCGGACACCAAAGAGAGCTCCCCGATTCCCGTACCGCCCCCGGCAATCTCGATCGCGTACAGATCGCCCCCGTTCCCCCCGATGGTCGCGTGAACGTTCTTTCCGCATGTCGCGATGTACGTGTTCCCGCCGGCCGAGGTGGCGATGTCCATGTCGATCATCGATCCGGGCGTGTCCAGAGAATAGACCGGGGTGGAACTCGAGCGCTCGAAAACGTGGAGCTCCGGAAACTGGCCCCCCCAGGAGCCGATGGCGAAGTGGTCCCCGTCCGTCGAGAACCTCATCGACGTGGGGATGTCGGTCAGGCCGAAGGGAGCTTCGGGAGACGGGCTGCCGTAGTCGTGCGTCCACTGGAGACTCAACGAAGGAAGCTCGTATAGCTCCACCGAAATCTCGTTCGGGACTCCGCTTCCGTTGTCCCAGGCGATGGCGAGATTGCTCTCATCCTCGGAAAGCGCGCACTGCCCCACGTACCGAGTGCCCGGCGGATCGTACGTCCACGTCGGCGTATAGGAGGAGCCGTTCCATTCTCTCAAGAAGAACGTGGTCCAGCCCCAGGCGAGGTACTTTCCGTCGCCGGAGATCGCGAGTGCGTCGTTTCCCGCGCCGATGGCTCCGCTCCAGCGGAGAATCGGGACCGAGCGATCGTAGACGTATACGGTCGGCCAGGACGCCAGGGCGATGAACCGTCCGTCGGGCGTGATCTCGGTCGCCACGATCGACCCGGTCGGAAGATCATCGTCCACGACCGGAGTCCCACTCCCCGAGTCGAAGGCGAGAAGTCGGCCCTGTTGGCCACCGTCGGCCCACATCGTGATGCCCACGGCGATGGTCGACCCGTCGTCGGATACGCGAATCGGCTTGCGGCTCGCCCATCCCTGATAGACGAGCGTCCGACACGGATACACCACGTAGGACCAGAGCGGAGTGGACGACCCCGGCCGCCACTCCCGGATCGTCGCCACGGAGTCCGCGGGATCGAAGTCGACGGCGGCAAGCACGTTCCCGTCGCGCGACGCATCCACGAAGAACTCGTTGCCGGCGTGAACCCAGTCCTCGGTTCCGTCGCCACCGAGCGGCACGGTCTCGACCTGCCGGGGAGCGTTCAGGTAGGTGCCGGAGAAGACGACTCCCTCGGCGTCGCTCACGCCCGTCGACGTGTAGATCGTGTTCGCGAGATTTCGATGCCAAAGGACCGTCCCACTGCCTCGTGCGTCGAGGTTCGCCGGCAGATCCGAATGCGGCCGCGAGACAGGTCCCCGCTCGAGGCGCACCTCGGCCGACGTGACGCCGCTCGACATCTCACGGGTGATCGTGGCCACGCTCGTGGCCGATGAACGCTCGGCCGCGAGCATCCCGACCATCAAGACGAGCCCCGAGAACAGCATTGTCACTTTCATGACTCATCCTCCTCGAGTCGAGTAAT
>JALGZO010000611.1 GCA_025774865.1 bacterium
TTCGGGGCCCGGCCGGGCTCGGGGAATCATGCCAGCCGTGAAGGCTTTCCGCTACCTACTTCCGCGGCCCGGAGAGAGCTCTCCGTCTCCGGCCCGCTTCCGCCGACTTCTAGAAGTCATAGGTGATCGAGAAACGATTGACGTTTTCGAGTCCCGTGGCCTGGGGATACGCGCCGTAGTCGAAGCGGAGTCCCTGGTACGCGACACCGATCCCGAACGTGTAATCCGTGATGTCGCCGGTCACGTCGTGCACCCAGCCGGTGCGCAGGAAGATGAACTCGCCGAAGCCGTACTCGAGACCGAAGTTGTAGATGGCGTCCTTGACCTCCTGGCTGAACGACTCGTCACCCCAAGCGGTGAAAAGCGCCTTGTAAGCCGGATCCACGTCGAAGCTCACGCCGTCTCCCTGCTGCCGGACGAGAACCTTGTTCACGTCCGCCGCGAGCGTGAAGCGGTGCGTATCGTCCATGTAGGGCTCGAACCCGATTCCGAGACGGAAGTTGAGCGGCAGTGGATTGGGCGCGCCATTGTCGACGAACTTGAGCGCGGGCCCGAGGTTGAGGACGGCGACCCCCAGCCGGAGACCGCGCGGGAAAAACCGCTCGGTCGAGAGCGACGTGAGAAGCTCGCGGCCGTGGATTCCGAAGTCCACCGCCCACGTCACACCCTGTCCCTCCTCGAGCTCGCCGATCTTGGGGGACAGGAAGCTCATGATCACCTTCGCCCCGACGCCCGCGGAGAAGCGATCCGACAGGCGTGTGCCGTAGCCGCCCCCGAAGGCCATCTCCCACGAACTGAACTCGCTGATCTTGATGCCGGTCTCGTCCGTCGCCTCGCTCTTGCCGTACGACAGGAACATGATGTTCGCGCCGATGCCTCCCCAGCCCTCCACGTTCTTGGCGTAGCTCGCGTACTCGAAGTACACGTCATCAGTGAGATCGGGCACGGGCGAGAAGTGCATTCCCGTGATGGAGGATCGGTCTACGTAGAACGCCAGGTTCGCCGGGTTCCAGTAGACGCCGTCGGCGCCGGCCGCCTCGGTGACGTGAGCACCACCCATGCCGCTGGCGCGTGCTCCCATGGAGAAAAGCAGCCACGGAGTCACGGCTTCCGAGACCGCCAGAGCTCGCCCGGGGATCGCCGCGAGCAAGAGGATTATCAGGATCTTCCGCATCGTCTCCACCTTCTCGGTTCGCCGCGCGACGGCTCGACTCGAGCCCGGTGGCGCGCAGCCTGGAAATCGAGCGAAGCCGCCCCTGGGCAGCCCCGCTCGATTGCTCACCTCATCCGCACGATTTTCCCGGTGAACGCGTCTTTCTCGGTTTCTCCCCCGTCGGCGCGGTGTGTCGCCTCCAGTTTATACAAGTAGGTCCCGTTCGCCAACGGCGTGCCGTTATCGTCCCGCCCGTCCCAGCGGACCGTGTAGTCGGCTTGAGGGTCGATAACGAAGGACTCTACCCGCTCATAGACCCTTCGACCCGTGATCGTGAATATCTTAAGGCTGACTTCGGCCTCCCCGGCGGGTGTGAGCCGAAAGAGAATGTCCACGTTGTTGGCGAAAGGGTTCGGATACACGGCGACATGGCTGTCGACCAGATCAAACGACCCGCCCGGCTGCACGATCGTGAAGTGTACGCGCTGCGAGGACCGGTTTCCGACATTGTCGAAGGCCTTGACCTCGATCGAATGCGCTCCGGGCGCCATCGGTAGAATCCGCCTCACCCGACCCTGGGTGAATGATCCGTTCCCGTACGTGAAGTCAGCGGACAGATCGATTTTCTCGATGTCATCAACCTCGGCTTCCAGCAGCGCGAACTGCGGGAACGGGCGCAAATTGATGCCGCTCTCGTCCTCGAGCCCGATGTTCAGGATCGGCGTATCGACGAAGAGAAGGTCGCCATCCACGAAATTGTCGAACCCCTCGAAGCGAATCCGGATCCGGGGTCCCTCCGTGTCGTCGGAGAGGTTTGCGGAAATCGTCGGGGCGATGAAGAGGCTGTCGTAGGCGCCCGAAGCATCCCGGGCCAGCCGGGCCACCCCTTCCTCCAGTGCGAACACGCTGATTCGCCCTTGGTTCCCGATCAGGACGGTCTCGGCGAGATAGAATTTGGCCTCGAAGCGCCCATTCGTGACCGGGATTTCGCCGCGATACGAGGTCGGTCCGTCGAGCTTGTACGGGATGAAGTTGGACCCGTCCGGATACTCGTATCCTGACGTATCCGCGTTCTCGGTCACGTGGACGAAGGCCGTGCCACTGAAGGGCTCGCTCACCTGCTCACCCGGCGGCGGGGTCTGGGTCCCGTCCAGCACTTCTCCGAGCGTGTTCCTGACATCCCCGCGGATGACGCGGAGCGTTCCGTCCGTGACGTGGCTGTCGACGGTGGCGGCCTCGAACCGGATCAGGTTGCGCCCGAAACGGACTTCGAGCGCGGGATCCCCTAGCATGACGTACTTCTCGTTGTTCTGGCGCGTGGAACTGTTGCCGTTGCTGGCGACGTCCACCTTGGCCAACATTCCCGACAGCGCGACGGAGCGAACGTGTCGCGTGTTCGTCGGCACGATGTAGGGAGTTCCGAACATCTTGCCGAGCCACCGCGTGTTCAGGTCCGAAGATGGCTCCGGAAACACGAGTCCCCCCGACGCGAACGTGGCCACGGCCCCGCCGCCCTCGTGGAGCAGCATGAGCTCGGTCATGCAGTTCCCGGAGAGAAGATCGAAACGGCTCACGGTGCACGAGAACGTCGAGAAGACCGTGTAGCGGTCTTCGTTGAGGAGCTCGGGGATCTTCTGGGAGACGAACACTTCTTCCTGCGCGAGCGTGTTCTGGTCCCCGTGACCGGTGTAGGTGGTCATCAGGGCACCGCGCGTGAACTCCTCGATGAAGGCGTCCTGGGCCGTGGGCTTCTTCCCGAAGTCGTCTCGCGGGTACTCGGTGAGGTAGACCTTGACCCGGTCGAGGGCCGGAGGGAGCCAGAGCTGAGCGAGCTCCTCCACCTGCGCGGTGTGCTCCGCGGTGTCGAGCCCCGAGCGCACCCTTTCATCGTCCGCCGACAGGATCACGCGGTTCTGCCACTGGCCGGGGGACGAGTAAGACAGGTAGGACTCGAGCTTGTCCAGCATGACCTCCAGGTCTTCAGCCGATGAAACGGGGTATCTCCCGATCGCGAAGTCCAGAGCGGGCGTCCCCGAGGAGTAGTCCTCGAGTTCGACGTACCCGAAGAAATCATCCGTTGAGTAGAAGTTCTGATTGAAACTGGTAACGTACTCCTGGAACGACTCCGTCCGATAACGGCCAAGATACGATGGCAGCAAATCCTCCGGACTTCCCGCGAGGAAACCCTTGTGGTCGAACGCCGCGTCTCCGACGAGAGCGACGTACAACGGCGCCTCCACCCAGCCCAAATCCGAATACGCGTACGCGAGAAAGTCGCGAATCGCGACCGCGTCTCTCATCCCCCACGAGAATTCGTTGTAGACGTCGATCAGGTTCACGGTCATCGGGTCGGTGTCCGGGTCCGCGCCGACTCGGAGCCGGGCGAGACGATTCGCTCCGTCCACGAAGTTCGGATGGTAGATCACGAGGTAGCTCGCGGTGTTGTTGATGTCGCGCAGCCGCCTCCCGTCGGCACCCGTGAACGTGACGATCTCCGGCGTCTCCAGCGTCCGGACTCCATCCATGGTGAAGGCCACGTACCAATGCGGCGTGGACGACTGCGGCTCGGAGAATCGGAGCTGGTAGGGAAAGGAAGTCTGGTCCAGTTCGAAGTCCACGAGGCGGACGACATCGTGCTGGTCGGTCACGTCTAGCAGGTAGGCCTCGCTCGAGCGGAACCCGTCGTAGACCCAATCCACGGTTCCGGCGGAGTCCGCGTAGGTGCTGAGGTACCGCCCGTTTCTCGCGGTTAGCTGACGGTCGTACTCCACATCGAACCAGGTCGTGTAGACGTGATCCGACGCGTCCTGCGAGTCCTCCACGACGTTCACGAGGATCGTGTTCGATCCTTCCCGAAGCAGACCTTGCAGGGGAGCGCTCTCCATGTCGAACACGGCGTTGAGGGCTCCGTGCAGCCACGTCGTGTCCGCCACGACGAGGCTTCCCAGCTTCAGCTGAACGTGGCGGACCCGATCACCGGATACCTCGCCGTAGCTCAGGATCCGAGCCAGGATCTTCCCGTCCCCGGAGGCGACGCGATCGAGATCCATGAAGTACCGCCGATTGTCTCCGCGTCCCAAAAGGTCCTCCCACATCCAGCCATCCTCGTCCGGGTAGCGGAATTCCTCGACGTTGTTCTCTTCGAAGTGAATTCGGTGGGGCGCGGAACTCACGAAAGTCGCGCCGGGGTCGGGGGTCACGCTTCGGACATTGCCGCCGACCAGTCGTTTGGGTGGAGTGGAAAAGTTCCCGCCCCAGGTGATCCAGTAGTACGTCACATCGGTGTAGCGGTTCTCGACGTGCATGTCGCGCGGCAAGGCCGGATCGTACTGCGAGCCCCATCCCTCGGCATCGAGCGCGTAGAAGAGGAGCCGATCTTCGAGATCGAGGATCGTGTCGGGCATCGGATCCGTGTCCAGGATCGCGCATTCGGTCATGAAGCCGAGGGGCAACTCGGTCAGGTCTTCCGGTAGCGTCATGTTCGTGCCCGAGAAGACGCGAATGGTCGTGGGGTCGACCCCGCCTGCGTCGATCCCGACATCGTCGAACGTCGTGTAGTCGATGCGGTAGATTCCGTCGGTGAGGATCGGGACCTTCAGCCAGTTCGGCGACGAATCGAAGGAGTCCGCCGTCCCGCGGGCCGCCGGAAGTCGGCGAGGCCGGCGCCAACGCCGCGCGTTCTCGCCATTCAGAAGCGAGCTCGAGAGCGTCTGGTCCCACTCCGCGTGATCGCGGCGGCCGGTCTCGCCGCCGCGAGCGTCGGGCCCGTCGAACTCGATCCGCACGCGGAGCCGGCTCGCCCACTGGAGCTCGCGCCCCGAGGCGTCGTACCGCCACGGGTGGAGCACGAGGCGCGCGACCCGACTGCCACGCATGCTCACCGTACCGTCGATCTCCGCCCATCGTCCCGGCACGAGAGCGGCGGGAAACGGCTTCTCGAGGCGCCGTTCCCCTGCCCCGTAAGGCTCGCCATTCTCTGCGGTGCGCACGACCGGGCGGGGCGCGGGCGCGAGGTCGGGGACGGTGAGCGAGGCGGTCGTCACCGACACCACCCGCACGCGCGGATTACTCCCCGGCGGCAGGGCCACGAGCTCGACGATGGAGGGCAGGTCCGGAGCCCCCGGC